>NZ_QDDL01000013.1 GCF_003097315.1 Pelagibaculum spongiae | reverse complement strand
CTGAAGGCTTATTCTCGTTAAGGGAAAGATGGATCACGCTTCACTATCCCAAGTGAAACGCCCTGTGCGGACCCGCATGCAGGGTGTTGTGGGGGCTGAGGGTTAGAGACCCTCGGCTACCCGATTATGTGCTACTTACGAGGCTATTAACAGAAGCCATTACTTCTATTGGAAGCAATGGCTAATAAAAAAGCTACACCGATTTAGGAGTTAAATTGGATGCTGCCTTACTGTCTTTTCTCTTTCGCGCCAAGCACCGATTTGTTGCTTCAGTGATAGGAGTTTCCCCACCTTTAACTCCTCTCATGTACATCAATGCTGCAGCAGCTTGCATGATAGATTGAGCCGACTCAGGATCGGCCATATCTTTAGTCATTTCTTGCACAAGTTCAGCATCAGTTATGCTATTTTTTTCTGCACGATCAAGAGCTTTAAACTCTTTTCTCGCTCGAGTTTGTTGCGTTTCAAACAGTTTTTGCATCAGAATAACCTCATAAATTCAGGTTTCGAAATTGAAGCCTGAACTTATGGTATTGGGTTGCATGATATATTTTTCAAGATTTATCTGATTTTTTATGCACATAACGGTTTATTATGTGCATCTACAGTTCATCATAAACAACAGTAATGACCTGTTCAGCTAGCGCTCTTGTGTTTTCAAGCGCGTCATCGCCAATTTCGTGCATAGGTGTGTTTAAAGTATCTCGAATCGCACTCAGGCGAGCTTCAAGTTCAGCAGTGATATAGCCCTTTTCCCTTAAAGCAACAGTGCAAACTGACAGGTCTGATTTCGCTTCACCAAGATCAATGAGCTGTTTCTTAAAACGATGACGAATTTCTCCCTCAAAGAAAGGTCGCAAGGTTGTGAGAATGTCGTTATTAGTTTCACGATTAACAAATGCTTTAATTCTGTCAAAAGCAACATCATGCTCTGTAGCCATCATGTCATCAATTTCAACGGCTTCTATCGAGCAAGTTTCAGCACCATGAACTAATTTTACCGATTTAGCGCACCGCCTGAATTTCTTCACAGCTTTTGCTGCCATTCCTTTATAGTGAGTCGTTAGTACAAGTTGTTTAATAGTCCGTTGCAGCTCATCCAGTTTATTGAGAATCAGTGCTATTCGTTCATTGTCAAAACTAGTAACAGGATCATCCAGCACTAAAATAGCCTTAGCTTTCTCCTCTGTTGGAAGAGACATCACCTTAGCTAAAAATATACAAAGGGCTAGCGCTCTGCGGTCTGACTCACTAAATACTGTATTAATCTTATCAGCAGAAATATCCTCACCTTTAAACTTAACACGAAGATCATAGATAACTTGTCTGCCGCGATTATTAGGTACTTTGATAATCTCAAAGTTACTTGAGCCGAGCTGACGAAACAGTCCATTTATCAAATCAAAGTAAGTATCTAAATACGCTGTTTGTGATTGTTCGAGCTTCTGCTTTTGTGCTTTATAAGTAGTATCTAACTCATTAACAGTTGCTAGCTTCTGTCTGTACTGAACACAAAGAGGCTCTAATGCTATCCGCTTTAGCGCCAAATTAGCTTGTGTTTGTTGTTGTGCAATTTCTGTCAATTGATGATTCAGCTCCACTTCATTAAGTGAGCCTTTATAAGCATTGAAGATAGCGTTAATTTGCTCTGCGACTACCCAATATTCATAGATAGCTTGATTATACGTTGTTGCTGCTGTGTTCAGTACATCGAAGGTAACGAGTTGAGCAGGTTCGTAGGGCGTAGTAAACTTTTGCTCTAGTCTCGGTATCCAGAATTCCGTTGCTTGCTGACTATTTGCAATAACGGCATCAAAAGAAGCGAGAATATCTTCATGCTTTTGTTCCAATGAAGCAGTTAAAGGCGCTAGAGCTTGATTGGTTATAATTTGAGGCTCCACATACAGCTCAAACACTTGTTTATTGGCTTGGTGTAGCTGAATAAGGTTTTCACGAGTATTTGGAATACTAAATGGCTGACGAAGGCCATTTAAAGTTTGTCTTTTTTCTCTGTTAAATCTATCAAACTCAGCATTAAAAGCCTGCTGGTACGCAGCGATTAGGCCTTGAGCATCAGCACTTAAAGCCTGCCCACAGAAAGGACAATCATCTTTTATTTGTGCGATACCTTGGCTAGCCCAACCTTTAAAAGTAGCTGAGTTGTTCACATGATTGCTCATGTGATTTTGCAGTGATACCAATGAATCTTGATGAACATTTTGAAGGCTAGATGCTAGTACAGCATTAATTGAATCAATTGCTTGAGCAAAGTTGACCTGTGTACCAACCGCATTTAGAACATTACGACGTTTGATTTTTTCGATATTCTGAATGGTAGTTGTGACTTGCAGTTTTGATTCGTCATGTGCCGCCACGTTAGTTTCTAACTGTTCTTTAGTCTCCGAAGGTAAAGCGGAGTTAGCATACGCAGGAGCATTACCCACAGCGTGAGTTATAAATTGCCCTTCAATATCAGAGAGAAGTTTTTTATCAGCACGAAGGTTGTTATTCATCTCAGCTAAAGCCGCAAACAAAGCGGTGTTACTCTCACCAAGAATAAAACTTGTCATGTTTTCAGAGTTTGGCCGCTCTTGCTTCTGACCAGTGATTACATTCCTATGTATAAAGCTTTGGTCAAAAACATATAAACCTGAACAATCAGGAGTTTTTACTTGCCACTGGCCGTTTTCGAATTTAGATGTAACATTACCTGTCGCAGTACCGAACATGAATTCAACTTTAGGCGGTTTAGTTGGGTCATTTGGTATGCTTTTTCGATGCATTATAAAATCAGGATCATCTTCTGCTAGTGAATGAATAACATCACAGAGGGTACTCTTACCATTTCTATTCTCACCATAGATAACGGTCACATCACCAAGATCTATTCCACCTGCAACGGTTTTGGTGAAATTGCCAATACCTTGTATTAGCTTTATTTTTTTTAACATCTAACACTTATCCTTAAGCCATCAATGTAAATTAACGGATTGAGAGATCAGTTAATTTATCTTAATCTGACCGAATTTACTGTGAGTTCGAAGTAGCGAAAGCACATAACGTGGTAGCAACACCGGTGAGCAAATGAGCCTGCGGCGAAATTTGTGATCCGGTGCCTGCGATTGTTATGTGAATTACTCATTTAAATGCAATTAAGTAGCTAAAAAAGCAGGCTATAGAAAACCAAATTATTAGAATAGTATTTCGATGTTTTTCTGAATCGGGCCTCGCAGGGATATCCATGAAATGAAGATACTTCATTGGGCGCCCTAGCAATTTTTCAACAAAAAATTTTGCCAACACAGCCCACAAGAACGCTACAGCGTAGTGCTCAAAAGCGCCTCCGTCGTCAGCAAAGTAGAAAATACCAGCTGACATTAGCAAAAATACAAATAGACCGATACTAAACAAATAACTACCTTTCACATAACGCCCTGTTAACAGGCTAAATAAAGTTGGCTAGAATAAGCGACGAAGGAGCAAAAGCCAACTGTATTTTGTCCTTGTTTAACAGCTTGTTAGGCAAATATTTTAAAAGGGTAAAATAGCATCAGTTACTTTGTCTGATATTTCCAAATCTGCCTCTAAATTTAAAACCTCGTCTTTAAATGAACTATTCTCAAACTTTTTGGAAAGATACTTAGTCACTTCTTTTTGTATTCTGTTTTCTTTAAAAAACTTATCAATAACTATTACATAGTCGCCATCCAAGTCTTGAGAGTCGATATAATCTGGTTCATCACAATAAGATAGAAACTCAGCGAGCATCAACGTTTTACCTTGTAAGTATGAGTTTATAGCTTTTTTTGCAAACTCTGAATATCGAACGTATAAAACAGAAGACAATGTATCTCCCCAATAAAAGTTCTTTAGCTTACCTGATTCATCTATTCGTACTTTTGAATCACTACCTACTAATTTTATTAGCGAAGGATAATTTATATTAATGCTTGAGTTATCATCTAAACAAAGTGCATTTTTCTTATACGGGATAAGGAAATATTTTGTGTAATTTCTTTCATCAATAGTTTCAAGAAACGATAGAGTGTTTTGCCATTTTCTAAATTCATTAAAATCATTGATAACTAGTTTATAAAAACCTATTTTACGATCTTCACTAAGCATTGAAATAAATACTGAAGCAAAATACTCTTGAATACTTTTATGAGTGAAAGAGAATTCATTAAAACCATCTCGAACGATTAGTGCAGTAATACTTGTTATATCGTCAATTAAACGATCTTCCAAATTTTCTGGGAGTCCGTCCAATTTTGCAGAATTATGTAAATAATCTTGAAATAAATAGCTGGGAAATCTAGTGTTATTATCGTTCAAAGATAAAAAACTTAAGGAGTTAAATAATCGTTGCATTTGATAATCGGTTAAGCCAGCCTTTCTTTCTCTCTCAAAACCCATTTTCATTCTATCGTGTCTATAAAGCATTGTTGGGAAAATTAAACTGTAAAACTCAGAAAGGCTATCTGGTTTAAACTGTCTTGCATTATAAGTAATAGTGAATAAGGTAAGTAATAAAGCTGTAGTAGTAACTTCAGAGATAAAGTCACTATTTGAAAGGATTGTATTAATACTTTCTGCTTCTTTATCTGATTTATATAAGTGGTTTACAAATTTCTTTTGCGTATCAAGTAACATAGGGCTTATTTTTCGTTTAGAAAAATAAAATGAAGATCCCATACCAGAATCTGGTCTTGATGACACAACTATCCGTAATTCAGGATAAGTTCTTACTATTGTTTCTAACTCTCTCGCGATTCGGGTTCTTTCGTTATTTGGAACCTCATCAAAACCATCTAAGAATAAAACTATTTTTTCTGACTTCGCCAAAAAATCAAATAGAGAATTATCAAGTTTAACTCCTAGATCTTCGATTGCTTCCATTAACTCTTCTTTGAGCTTTTTCTTATATCCCAAATTTCTAAATTCGATAAAAATAGGGATATAATTACTTCCAGCTCCTTCTTTGATGCAAAGTTTTCTAAGGTATAAAGATTTCCCTTGCCCAGGGCCTCCTTCGACTAGAACTTGTTTAGTACCAAATTGACTAAAGGATTCAATTTTTTCACCGTCAAAAAGTACAGCTTCATCAAAAAATATATTATTTAAATTTACGATTGAATCGGGATTTAATATGGTTTTGACTTGTCCTATTCGTTCAACATTATCTTTAAAGGACTTAAGCTTACCAATAGCGAATGCTTCAGATATTTTTTCTTGAACTTTACCCTTGGCAGACTTCAACAAATCATCAACAATACCATCGAGACCACCAGTTGCTTTTTTTATTATATCGTCAATCATAACGGCTCCATGTAGGTTGAGGATTTCACTATTTGCCTAACAGCAACCTATACCGCATTTTTGCCGCATAGTCTTATATAAATATGAAAGACAAATTCCGCTTTAGCTCGCCGCTAGGGCTTTACTCTGGTGGCTTGCTTGCCTTTTCATGGCTTGCTGGCGACGATATATTTTGATTCCGTGTATGTCAATTGATTGAACTATCGACAAAATGCTGCTGAACAGAGGGGTTTTGAAAAAAACACATTAACTCATTGAAATAAAATAGTTACTTTAAGGTTTGCTCAATCGACATATACGGTTAACTTTTGTTGAGTTTGACATAATTAGACACTGTATCTATATACAGCTATCTTGTTTTCGTTTTGTCAGGTGCAGTATGCGATTACAGCAGCGTTATTGCGAAGCCGTTCGCCAAATGAACTATTCCTATGCGACTGAGAAAACTTACTGGCAGTGGATTCGCCAATTCTTGCTGTTTCATAAGATGCGTCATCCAGATGACATGGCTGAAGCTGAAATCACCCAATTTCTGAGTCATTTGGCAATAAAGAAAAATGTCTCAGTTTCAACGCAACAAATTGCGTTAAATGCCCTTGTTTTTTTATACCGCCACGTTCTTAAAAAACCAGAACTGAAACTTGATGCCTGGCAACGTCCAATGCGCCCTAAAAAATTACCGGTGGTTTTTTCCCGAGCGGAAGCCAAGCGCGTTATTAGTTACCTGACTGATGCACCATTGGCTGTAGCGCTACTTATGTATGGTGCGGGGTTGCGACTGCAAGAAGTCTTGCGCTTGCGGGTTAAAGATATTGATTTTGATCGTTTTGAAATAACAGTAAGAGAAGGAAAGGGTAATAAAGATCGTCGTACTATGTTGCCGAATCAGGTTGTTTCTTTGTTGAAGACAGCGATAAAAAATTCTGAAAAACTGCATCAAGAAGCATTGGAAAATGGAGTTGAGTTTGTTCACCTTCCATATGCTTTAGCTCGGAAGTATCCTAATGCTGGAAAGGAACTGGCTTGGCAATATATTTTTGCCAGCAAGCAACTTAGTAAAGATCCCAGAAGCGGAAATATTGGTCGGCACCATATTGATGCTAGCTGCATTCAAAAAGCGGTGAAGCAGGCGGTGTACCGTGCGAGGCTGAACAAACACGCCAGTTGCCATACCTTCCGGCATAGCTTTGCTACCCATTTGCTTGAAAGCGGCTATGACATTCGCACGGTGCAAGAGCTTCTTGGTCATAGCCATGTGAACACAACTATGATCTACACCCATGTACTGAATAAAGGTGGGCGCGGTGTCAGAAGTCCGCTGGATTTATAACGTATTATTCTAGATTAAATGTTTATTTAAATTGTTGAAGTTGTGGGTAGTAATTAACTGGCTGTTGTCCTTTTTTTCTGACATGCTGCATCGTCCTGACGCTAGTTAATGCTGGGTTTCACCCCGCCAGAAATTGACGGGGTTCAGGTTGAATAGAGGTGATGTTTTTCCAAATTATAGTTACCAGCCTTAATCAGGTTTTAAGAAGAGCAGCTAATTTCCATATGTTTTCCTTGCTGAGGTGGCGGCATACTGAAATGGCTAAGCTCGGCACGTACTTCAAAAGGTCGGCTGACAGCTTCAAATAATTGCTGTACTACTGAAAAATCACCAGCTTCAGCTGCTTCTATTGCTTGCTGGCAGTACCAGTTACGCAGTACATATATTGGGTTTTTCTGTGCCATTACTGCCGCTGCAGTGGTGTGCGTGCCATCAATGGCATGTTCAAGCATTGCCCGGCGATAGTCGTCGAGCCATTGCAAGGTTGCTGGGTTTTCAAGGTCGAGGGTCAGCGATGCCTGCTTGGCTTCGGGTAGGTCTTGTTCTACCCATAAAGTCAGCTTGCGAAAGAAAAAATGATAATCGATTTTTTGTTCGGTAAAAATATTTAATAAACCACTAATTAACGGTGCTATTTCAGGCGTATTTATATTTAGTCCTAATTTATGAGTTATTAATTGTAAATAATGTTTTCTTAAATGCGTTTCATATTGCTCTAACGCTGCTTTTAATTGTTCTGGCTCACATAGTGGCGATATTGCGGCGGCCAGGCATTGTAAATTCCACATGCCAATGGCTGGCTGGCGATCAAATGCATAGCGGCCTTGGTAATCGGAATGATTGCAAATATAACCCGGTTGATAATCATCGAGAAAAGCAAAAGGGCCGTAATCGAAGGTATCGCCAATAATCGACATATTGTCGGTGTTCATAACGCCGTGGCAAAAGCCTTGTGCCTGCCATTGGGCAATTAATTTTGCGGTGCGGCTAACCACAGCTGAAAAGAAACCATGGTAATCGTCTGCAGTCACTTCAGGGAAATGTTGCTTAATGGTGTAGTCGAGTAATTCTTTTAATAAATCATGTTGCTGGTTAAAGCTGAAGTATTCAAAGTGACCAAAGCGGATATGACTGTTGGCGACGCGTAATAGCATGGCACCGGTTTCGGCCGTTTCACGAAATACATGGCTTTGGCTGTTGGTCACTGCCAATGCGCGAGTAGTGGCAATGCCCAAACCATGCATGGCTTCAGAGCAAAGAAATTCACGAATAGAAGAACGTAGTACCGCGCGGCCATCGGCATGGCGGGAGTAGGGGGTTTGTCCGGCACCTTTTAAATGCAGGTCATAGCTTTGATCATCGGTGGCGATGATTTGTCCGAGCAATAAACCACGGCCATCACCTAATTCAGGGTTCCAGCCGCCGAATTGGTGGCCGCCATATTTCATTGCCAGAGGTTCGGCTCCTGGTGGCAATGCTTGCCCTGAGCAGAGTTCCAGCCACTGTTGCTCCGAAAAGGTTTCTTTAGAAAGCTGTTGCGCCAGCGTTGAATTAAAAACCATCATTTGAGCATGGTTTAATGGCTTGGGTAGTTGGCAGTGATAAAAAGCCGGGTTTAATGTAAGGAAATGATTATTAAAATTCATACTCAGACTTTGGTAGATGCAGCTAGGCTGAGCTTAATTGAATTGTCTGGGCAGGTCGAGCTTTGGGCCGAGGATGCCGCGTAGTTAGATGGCTGGTTAGCGGATAAAGAGAAAAAGGTGACAAGCTAGATAGCTGAACTATTTTGCTGGCTCAGGCTGCGCTGTTTATATATTTTCCAGATATAAAAAAGCCGAAGTTGTAATGGAGCAACTTCGGCTTTAAATAGATTGTCGCTGAATTAAGCCAGTTTCAAGCTGTAGTCGTTACCGTCACGGGCAAAACCCATGTTTTCGAGATAGCGATCGTGGCCAACGCTGCCGCTTTTACAAGTGACTAATTTAATCCCTTGCTTGGTAAAGAAATCAGCATTTTCTTTGAAAATATACTGGCCGGCTTTTAAATCACGGTATTGAGGGAGTACGAAATCCAGCTCAACATCTAATGTATCTTTACCACTGCGGCTACCGATAAATACACCTGCCAATGCCAGATCACGGTGAATCATCATTGAAATAGTTTCTTTTTGGCTGGCTTTTTCAATATCAAAGCTTGGAAATAGTGCTTTTACATCCGTGTTATTGAACTTCAAAAAAGCATCTAAATACTTATCGTCAAGGTCGATGTCGAGATAGCTGAAGTGAGCCTTCTCGTTATACATCTTCCACAAATAATAAATGTTTGCACAAGCAATGAAGTAGTTCAGGGCAGCAACCGGGGTCGCACCAATTAATACACCGTAGGTTCCGAAACAGGATGCACCTAACAGGTTGAGCCAGCGCAATCGAACGATAGAGTTCATCGTCAGACTGATGCCGGTGATAATAGAGGCTACATAGCCAAAAATTTCTAACCAATTCATATCGAACATTTTGATTTAACTTCTGTGAGAGGAGTTTAGACCGGGTTACTAGCTAATATCGGTAAACCAGATTGCCTGCCGAAGGTATCGCAAACAGCTCGTCAGTTTGCAATACCGAACAACTGTTCGGAATTTAGCGTTAACGCATTTGACCGATCAGGTTCGTTTAGGTGCAGGGAGGAAAGCCGCGTAATGTGCCAGAGTGGTTACTGATTGTCTAGATTGATAGGATGAATTTCGTATCAATCTTTGCCTACGCACAAGGTTTTGGCGTGCATATAGCCAAGCTTCTTTAAAGGGTGCTGAATCCTGAAGTTTGCAGTGGTTTGGTCAAGGTGCTTACAGAGTTTCGGAAGTTGTATCAATTTTTCGAGTGTGAGCATTTGTTATGATTGGCCTGATCAATATCGATCATTCAACGGATCTCCCGTTGTCTGCTTTTTCTTTTTCGTAAGGCGACACCCGACTGAATGCTTCAGAAGGGAGAGCCGTCCTGCGCGCTTTTTAAACAAGACGCATATTAGGCAGGGATTATGAGTCAAATAGCGACATCCTTGGTGATTTTATCGCTAGTAGCGGTCATTGGACTTTGGATTGGTAATTTTAAGATACGCGGAATGGGCCTAGGAATAGGTGGTGTTCTGTTTGGCGGCATCATTGTCGGCCACTTTGTCTATCAAAATCAGATTGAACTGAATATGGAATCGCTGCATTTCATTCAGGAATTCGGTTTGATTTTATTCGTTTACACCATTGGTATTCAGGTCGGCCCTGGCTTTTTTGCCAGTTTGCGCAGTTCTGGACTGAAGTTGAATGCGCTGGCTGCCAGTATTGTGGTGTTGGGTTGTGTGGTTGCTGTTGCGGTTCAGCAGATTTTTGATCTGGAATTGCCGGTAATTCTTGGTATTTATTCCGGCGCAGTCACCAACACACCTTCGCTTGCGGCAGGCGGACAAATTCTTGCTGAATTAGGTGCCAGTAGTGAAGCCTTGACGGTTCCAGGTCTGGGCTACGCAGTGGCTTACCCGTTTGGTATTTGCGGTATTTTACTGACTATGTCTTTGGTGCGGCTGTTTTTTAAAATCAATATTGATAAAGAAGCAGAGCAATTTGAACACCAGAACAGTAAATCAGGGCAAGCACTACAAACACGCAATTTACGAGTCAGCAACCCGAATCTGATTGGCATGGCGCTATCTAATGTGCCGGCGCTGAATGATGGTGAAGTGGTGTGCTCTCGCTTAAAGCGTGGCGAGAATTTAATGGTGCCCAAGCCCGATACTTTGTTGGCAGAAAACGATCTGATTCATTTAGTCGGTAAAGATGAACTGCTGGATAAGGTTCAAGTGGTGGTGGGTGAGCCGGTTGATGAAGATTTAACCACCCATGGTTCAACCATGAAGTCGATTCGTGTGGTGGTCACTGAAGAAAAAATTCTCGGTAAAACGCTCAATGAATTGGGTATCAAACAGAAATACGAAGTGGTTGTTTCTCGTTTGAACCGTACCGGTGTTGAGCTAGTGCCTAGCCGAGATATGTCACTGGAGTTCGGTGATATTTTAAATATTGTCGGTACCCAGGAAGATTTGGACGAGGTGAGCAAGTTGGTGGGCAATGTCCGCCGTAAGCTTCAGCAGGTTCAGATGATGCCAATTTTCATTGGTATCGGACTCGGCGTGTTACTCGGTTCTATTCCGTTTCAACTGCCGAATTTGCCGGCACCATTAAAGCTGGGTTTGGCAGGTGGACCATTATTAGTGGCGATTATTCTGTCGCGGATTGGCAGTATTGGCCGCTTGTATTGGTTTATGCCGCCCAGTGCCAACTTGGCATTGCGAGAAGTTGGCATTGTACTGTTTCTTGCAGTGGTGGGTTTGAAATCGGGCGCTCATTTTATGGATGTGCTGGTGGGTGGTGATGGCTTAATGTGGATGCTCTATGGCATTTTTGTCACGCTGATTCCATTGATGATCGTCGGTATTGTTGGTCGCTGGTATCTCAAACTAAATTATCTGACATTGTGTGGAACGCTGGCAGGTTCAATGACAGATCCACCGGCGCTGGCTTTTGCCAATAGCCTGCATCCAACCAGTGGTGCTTCTGCATTGGCCTATGCCACGGTTTATCCGCTGGTGATGTGTTTGAGAATTCTCTCGCCGCAGATTATGGCGATTTTACTTTGGTCTGCAGGGGCAGGTTAAGAGACGGTGCTAAAAAAACGGCCAACTGCAGCAATACAGTTGGCCGTTTTTTTGTTTCTATAACCGTGGTACTTGAAAGAGCGGATACATTGGCTGCTCTAGCTTACCTTAGTCACTTAAATTGTGAGCTTAAAGGGCTTGATTTGCTGGGACTAGAAATCTAGCTGAATCCCAATAAAGCCACCTTTAATTGTTTCGTCTTCAACCAAGCCGTCAAATCCATCTAACTCAATTTTATTATATCGATAACCAGCAGTAATGGTTGTTAGCGGTAAAATATGGAAACCGACCGCCGCAGAAAGATCGATAAAATCGCCATCTTTTTTGCCGATAGAACCTCGAATATAAGCAGATAAATCATCAGCATCGGGCAATAATTCAATGTCGGCTATCAGCATCGGCGTATAGCCATCAAAAGACTGGCTTAGAATTCGGCTATTGTTGTACTGGCGTAATCCGCCACCTAAATCTAATGAAACCAGATCGTTATCTAGGATTTCATAATATAGCCAAAAGTCACGGGCGCTTATTTCGGTGTTGCTGTCATCTGCGGAGAAACCACTAACCGCTAGGTTAGGAAGGAAGGGCAGAGGGTGTTCGAACTGAAGATTAAGGGTTTCTACATTGCCTTGATCGGCTGTGAACCAATAGGTTGCGCCGATTTTTGCTCCAATTACATCGGCTTGTACGCCGCTGCTGACGCTAACAAGACCAGCTAATACAACTGCACTTATTTGTGTTCTCATAAAATTCCTAAATATTGCTCAGTGGTGAAAATATTGTTTTGTTGTCGAATCGGCCGAGTTAGCTGCTTATCGATCAGTTAAGTATTTTGATAATAGCAGGCAGTTCGCTGCAAGTATCTCTAGACAGTCGGCTATAGATAACAATCCTAAATAAACGGTGATTGCGGCTAATAATCCCAGCTTTCAATAACAATCTATTGGTATGAATATTTTCAAGAATAGTTAGTAATGTCTGTAAGGAAAACTTTTTGATAGATCCTTGTTTTTTCCATGGAGTTAGTAAGAGCGCAATATTGGATTGCAAGATAGCAAAGATGGTTTTCATTTTATCAGTAATCAATGTAATTAAGCTGTTGATATTCATCTTTAAAGACGATTGTTTTGGCTGAATCGATTAATTCTGCTGGATTGAATCTAAAACAGAAATAGTAGGCGAGTTAAAAACATTTATAGCAGAAGTAGTTGGAGTGAAACGCAATAAGAATAGAAATCTCTCAGAGCTTTTAACCGTCGTGATTAGTTATATCAACTAAGGCTCAACTGCTGGTAAATTTCGATCAACAGTTTAGGTTTGCTGGGTTGTTAGCGACATTTTTTTGCGAATTTAGGGTCAAACTCGTGTCTTTTGCGTGCAACCGTCGTTTGAGCTGGTAGTATTGGAAGCCTGTCATGGCGGGCTGGTTCAATAACTGTTGTTTATAGACCTTAATAGATGAACTTGAAAAGTTCGGGCATAGGGTACTTTAGGTGACAGGTGATTATATAAAGCAACCCGCCTTATAAAGGTGAATCCGCCGACAGGTGTTCAATCTTTTTTTTTCTGGTCAGTTACGTCAGGACTTCTCCATGCTGATAGGTATTCCGAGAGAGAGTCTCGCTGGTGAAACTCGGGTCGCTGCGACCCCAGCCACCGTCGAGCAGCTGCAAAAGCTAGGCTTTACCATTGCCGTAGAAAGCGGTGCCGGTGAAGCTGCCAGCTTTCAAGATGCAGCCTATGAAAATTCAGGTGCTTCTATTTCGCCAAGCGCAGATGTTTGGCAAGCAGATATGCTGTTTAAGGTAAATGCACCAAGCGATGAGGAAATTGCAAAAATTCGGGAAGGGGCAACCCTAGTAAGCTTTATTTGGCCTGCTCAAAATGCCGAATTAATGGAAAAGCTTGCTGCTCGAAATATTACTGTGTTGGCAATGGACTCGGTACCGCGTTTGTCGCGTTCCCAGTCAATGGATGCTTTGTCATCTATGGCCAATATCGGTGGTTATCGTGCTGTCATTGAAGCTGCCCATGAATTTGGTCGTTTCTTTACCGGTCAGATTACCGCTGCAGGTAAAGTGCCACCGGCTAAGGTTTTGATCATTGGTGCGGGTGTTGCTGGTTTGGCTGCGATTGGTGCTGCAGGTAGCTTGGGTGCGATTGTTCGTGCTTTTGATACCCGCCCAGAAGTTGCAGAGCAAATCAATTCAATGGGTGCAGAATTCCTCGAGCTAGATTACGAGGAAGAAGACACCGGATCTGGCGACGGTTATGCCAAGGAAATGTCTGCAGCATTTATTGAAGCTGAGATGGCATTGTTTGCTGCGCAAGCAGCAGAAGTTGACATTATTGTTACCACTGCATTGATCCCCGGCCGCCCAGCACCGAAGTTGATCACTGCTGAAATGGTTGCATCGATGAAGCCAGGTTCTGTGATTGTCGATATGGCAGCACAAACTGGCGGTAACTGTGAGCTGACAGTTCCTGGTCAGAAGCACGTTACTGAAAACGGTGTAGTGATTCTTGGTTATACCGACCTACCTGGTCGTTTGCCAACCCAGTCTTCGCAGCTATATAGCTCGAATCTGGTGAACTTGATGAAGCTGCTGTGTAAAGAAAAAGACGGCACGCTAGACATCGATTTCGAAGATACCGTGGTTCGTGGTGTAACGGTGATCCGTGAAGGCGAAGTCACTTGGCCTGCACCGCCAATCAAAGTTTCTGCGGCACCGCAACAGCCCAAGTCTGAGCCTATTGCGCCGCCAGAACCGCCAAAACCTATGGCTCCTTCTAAGAAGTACGCCATTATGGCTGGTGTTGGTTTGACCTTTGCCTGGTTAGCTGATGCTGCGCCGACTGAATTCCTGTCGCATTTCACCGTGTTCATTTTGGCATGCGTGGTGGGTTACTACGTGGTGTGGAATGTGAGTCATTCGCTGCACACGCCGCTAATGTCGGTAACCAATGCAATTTCTGGCATCATCGTCGTCGGTGCATTGCTACAGGTTGGCTCCGGTGGATTTGTTGTTGGCTTATTGGCATTTATTGCCATTTTGATCGCAAGCATCAATATCGTCGGCGGTTTTACTGTTACTCAGCGCATGCTGAAGATGTTCAGGAAATAGGGGCAATATTATGTCTGAAGGATTGATACAGGCGTCCTATATTGTTGCCGCCTTGCTGTTCATTATGAGTCTTGCTGGTTTATCCAAGCAAAATACCGCCATGGCGGGTAATACATACGGCGTTGCTGGTATGGCGATCGCATTGATCGCTACTATTGGTGGCGCAGCTGGTGGTGGCGGTATTGTACTGACCTTGCTGGCAATGGCGATTGGTGGCGCGATTGGCGCCAAGCTGGCATTAAAAGTCGAAATGACGGAAATGCCAGAGCTGGTCGCTATTTTGCACAGTTTTGTTGGTTTGGCTGCAGTTCTGGTTGGTTATAACAGCTATCTGGACCACGGTGTAATGGAAGGCGTATTGCTGACTATTCATCTAGGCGAAGTATTTATCGGCGTATTTATCGGTGCAGTAACCTTCACCGGTTCAATCGTTGCGTTTGCCAAGCTACGTGGCCTGATTAAATCGACGCCTCTGGCATTGCCACATCGTCACAAACTCAATTTAGCTGCGGTGGTTGTTTCACTGTTGCTGATGAAGTGGTTTGTTGGTGCTGATGGTGCGCTGTTCCCATTAATTTTGATGACCTTAATTGCATTAGCCTTTGGCTGGCACTTAGTCGCATCAATTGGTGGTGCAGACATGCCAGTTGTTGTTTCAATGCTGAATTCCTATTCAGGTTGGGCGGCAGCGGCGGCAGGTTTCATGCTGGCCAACGATTTGTTGATTGTCACCGGTGCATTGGTAGGTTCGTCAGGTGCGATTCTTTCTTACATCATGTGTAAGGCAATGAACCGTTCCTTTATTAGCGTTATTGCTGGCGGATTTGGTACAGATGGCGCTGCTCCAACGGGTGATGAAGAAGTTGGTGAGCACCGTGAAACGTCTGCTGAAGACGTTGCAGAAATGCTCAAAGATGCCACTTCTGTCATTATCACTCCAGGTTACGGTATGGCAGTTGCGCAGGCTCAGTACCCGGTATACGAAATGACCGAAGCATTGCGCAAGCGTGGTGTCACAGTTCGCTTTGGTATTCACCCGGTTGCTGGTCGTTTGCCCGGTCACATGAACGTATTGCTCGCAGAAGCCAAAGTACCTTATGACATTGTTCTGGAAATGGATGAAATCAACGAAGATTTCCCAGAGACAGACGTGGTGCTGGTGATTGGTGCTAACGATACGGTGAATCCAGCTGCGCTGGAAGATCCATCCAGTCCAATCGCTGGCATGCCAGTATTGGAAGTTTGGAAAGCTAAAAATGTTGTCGTATTCAAGCGTTCTATGAATACTGGTTATGCTGGGGTGCAAAACCCATTGTTCTTTAAAGAGAACACCGGCATGTTGTTTGGCGATGCCAAAGACAGCGTAGAGAAAATCTTTAAAGCGATTTAATCGTTAAAAGATCATCTCTTGGAAAGGCCGCGAAAGCGGCCTTTTTTGTAATTTTTCATGATGAAGAAATAGGGAGCCACTGTGACCGACAAAATTTTAATTAAGTTATCCGACCGGATTACTGAAGCACACACCAGAATTCAAAAAGATTTTGAGCAGCTTAATCCAGTGGTTGGCTTGAGTCGTGGTATGCGTGCTCAGGGCATTCCAGCTGATGCAATCACCATTGACTGTTTGAAAAGCAAAAAACGGATCATTCTGATATTGCATGACCATCAGCAGGAAATTGTCAGTTATCAGCGCTCATTTAAAGATCAAGATCCTTCGGATAAATTTGAGCAGGTTTCGTATGATGAGCTGACTGCTGAAACTTTATATTGTTGGATTAAAGATTATTTTCTAGAAAGCTAGAGATAGACAGTTAGTTCCGCTTAGTTTTTGAGCGTGAACAATCTTATTTAGTCAATTTGATGCAAAGGCCATTGACCTCAAATGGCATCTAATATTAAGTTGCGCGTAGTTTCCGGTATTTCCTGGTGGTTAATTTTAATTAATGATTCAGGTCAATTAAATTATTTGCAGCAATGCTGCAGGCAGGTTTTTATGCGCAAATCAAATCGATTACTTTTAGTTTCAGTCATGGCTTCTTTGATGGGAGTTAGCTCGCTGCAAGCAGCAGAAAATTTAAGCACAATCTGCGCTTCTGGTAAGCAAGTTCGTTTAATCGAAGTGATTTATCCCACAGGAAAAGTGGTTCCTTGTGAAGTGCAATATACCAAAATGGAAAATGCAGGTGCTGAAGTAAGCAATACGCTTTGGAAAGCCCAAAATAGCGTTGGTTTCTGCGAAAAGAAAGCAGCAGAATTTACAGAAAAACAACGGGGTTGGGGTTTTAACTGCAGCACGGTTGAACCGGTGGTAATTAATGAGAATGCCCCAGTTGGTGAATCATCTGATGCTGTTGGTGATACTAAAGGCCTCAGTGTCAACCAGATTGCCATTGAAGTTTTGGTTAGCGAAACCGTAGACGTTATCAATAATCCAAATGACGTATCAGAAGTTAATTCAAGTGGTGAATCGGCCGCTGTTTCAGCTGACAAGCCGACACAGATTCAGCCAATCGAAGCAGATACCACTTCAGATACTCAATCAAAGGTGAGTGATGATAACTTGCTGCAAGTTGAAGTGGTTGATGAGCAAGTACAAACAAAGCCTGCTGCAATGGAAACGGTGTCTGTTTCTAATCAAGCAGCTGTTAATGGTAAGGCGGCGGATGCTGAAGAAATCTCGCTTCAGTCAGAACAAATTCAATAGTTTGTATAGATAGTACTGCTTCACTGGGGTTTGTTTACAAGCTCTGGTGAATGCTCGAAAATAAAAATCCATAATGTCAGTTTTTCATTTCTAGTAGTTTTCTTGCTTTATTTATAATAATGTTTTCATCTATAAGTGAGCTGGTGCACATTGCATTGGTTCTTTTTGTATTGGCTAAAGTAACAGTTGCTAAAGTAACAGTTTGAAATTAAATATTTTAAAATGACAGCTGTGCGTTTTAGTTAATTATTGGAAATTATTGATAAGGCACTGGTTGTGAATAAATCAAAGATTTTGTTAGTGACATTTTTTGTACAAATATTATCTAACCAGGGTTTAGCCAATGAAAATCTAGTCAGTGAAGATTTAACTATAAGTTGCAATTCTAGTTTGCAAACGCACCTCATCCAAGTTGAATTCCCATCAAATGAACCGCTGCCTTGCCGCCTTATATTAAAGATAGATCAACAGGCAGATGTACTATGGACAGCAAATTATCAGCAGGGATTCTGCGAAAAAAAACAATTAAAATTGGTAAAGAAATACCAAGCAGAAGGTTTTGTATGCCAAGCAGGCAAAGTAGAACTGAATGATTCTGAACTAACAGGTGTTATTCAAGACAATCGATCTGTTCGTGCTGTTGTTACAGAAAATTCTCTGGAAGGCTCTACAAATCAACCGACAAAGCCTGCTGTTTCCCTACCCCGAGTGATTCGTTTGAAGTAGTAGAGATTCAAGCAGGCCTTTGCCTATCACATCTCACTACAAGATGAGCCAAATTTAAAGCAGCTAAAGCAGCGGTGATGTTTCATTGAAATCCGCTGTTCTAGGCTTTCTTTCAAAGTGCCGCCTTGGTCGTAATCTGGGTCGTCGTCGACTAATGTGCAGGCATAAACACGCATTTCACCTTTGTCTTTCACCACCATTTTTGAAAAGGCGCACATGAAAGATTGGCGTGTTTGTTCATTTTGGTAGGTGGTCATGCAATGCTGCGTTACATAGGGCACTTCGGCATGAGCGCCGGGTAATAAAAAGTCAGGGAAGGCGACTAGGTGTAAATCGGTTGGTAAGCCGTAACGTTGAAATATGTCGGCAAATGCCTGTTCTATCTCTTTAGCATTTTCATCAGGTTTCATCTGTCTGGCGACTGAAATATGAAAGCCTAAATCAAACAATGCTTTTAAACCTTGCAGGGCTTTATCGAAATTACCTTCGCCGCGGCCTAGGTCGTGTTGTTTTTCATCTGGAAAGTCGATGCTGACTCGAAATGAAACGGGGTGTTTGCTTTTTGCTAGGTCGTTTAATTGGTCAATTCTTTTTAATAATGCATCGGTGCCGTTAGTTAATACCAAGCAAGGTCGAGCATCTGCCGCATATTCGAGAATTTTTACCAGATCTTTTGCTAGAAAAGGTTCGCCACCGGTAAAAGAAAACTGTTGGACGTCCAGCTCGATCGCTTCATCGATGAAGGGTTTGGCGTCGTCAAACTTAATCAATTGCAGTCGGTTGTCGCCCGGTTTGGAACCTTCGAAGCAAAATGGGCATTCTAGGTTGCAAGCAGTTCCGGTATGAAACCATAGTTCTTTAATTCCGTGGGCGTCGATATAGCCGCGCGGATCTCCGTTGGGTGTAAAAAACCAGTCTTTTGTTTTAATTGTTTGCATAAAAACCGCTAATTTAATAAATGCTTAGTTGTGCAGCGCAAGATGTTGTTAACCCATATTTCTGGCGAAATTTCCGCCAGAAATATAATGGGTGCTTTCTAATTACCTAGCAGCAACCACCGCCAGAAGAACCGTCGGCTGATTCAGCTGTGGCAAATGGCATTAAGGTACCGCAGTCGGCATAAATACCGTAGTGGTTGCTAAAGTCGCCGATAAATTCAAAGAATTCAGCAAAACGGGTGTCATGCAGCATTTTCCAAGTATTGCCACATACTGGGAAGATTCTGTTCTTATCGATCAGGTGATGGTTGTCGAGAGCGAATACATTTTCATGGTTTTCAATGCCACCACGGTAAATCACTGCTTGACCATAATCTTCGCAGTGACTTTCAAGGCCTTCTAATTTAAACAAGCGCCATGTCGCTGAGAAAAAGCCAATGTGACCAATCTTTTCTTCGATTGCTTCATTGGCAATGGTGATCGGGCGATCTTCCACTAGGCGTGGATCGCCAAAACCTGCGCCTTTTGCCAGGTTAATAAAATCATTCCAGTAAAGCGCACCCGATAAACACTCACCGTGTAACACGGGGTCGGCAACCAATTCTGCTGAAACTCTGCGGTCGGAATAGACATCTGAGAAGTAAATTTCTCCGCCAGGTTTTAATAATTTGTAAGCCTGTTCTAAAACAGCTGCTTTATCTGGGCACAGGTTGATGACACAGTTAGAAACGATGATATCAAAGCTGTTTTCTTCAAGGCCGAGTTGGTCTAACTGTTCTAGATAACCTTTAACAAACCGCACATTGGATTTTTGATAGCCAAATTTTTCTTTGTGCCAGTCAACATGGCGATTAGCAACTTCCAGTTGTTGATCGGTCATATCAACACCAACCACTTCACCTTCTTCACCGACCAGCTGTGCCAATACATAACAATCACGGCCACTGCCGCTGCCCAAATCGAGAATCCGACAACCTTTTAACTGCTCTGGTGCCACCAGTCCGCAGCCGTAATAACGGGTCATTACTTCATCGTGGACATTGATTAAGGCGGCTTTCAACCAGCTTGGTGGTTGGGTGTCAGTACAGCAGGCGTTGGTTTGCAAATCGAATGACGATTGCAGGGTTTCACCGTAATACTCTTGGGTTTGCTGATGTTTGTTATCAGTGCTCATGTATGTGGTCTCTTATCTTTGGAATCACTTGCCGCAAACTTAGAGCGCGCAAGTGATAAAAAATTCATTGGGTTTTTCCGTGCTGGGTTTCTAGCGATAGTTTTCAACTTCAATTTTCAACTATGTGTTTTCCAACTACGGTACCAGCTGGCTAACCGGTGGGGGCTGACACCTAGCATGTAAAGCAATGCAAAAGCTCTATTGAGAATGATTCTTTTAACCCAACCATCGTGCTGCCAGCGGCGGGCATCAACACCAATGGTTTGCTGAAGCGGTAGAAATTGCCCCAGCTGACGTAGTCGCTTAACCAATCGAACTTCTTCAAATAACGGTAAGTGTTCAAAGCCATCGGCTTTTAAATAGTCTGACTTAAGGCAAAACAAACCTTGGTCACCGTAAGGAATGCCTTTTTTGCAGCGCCAGTTGGTCATTTTTTCAATCAGGGTTGCTAGCCAGCCATGTTGCCCGATAAAACTGAATTGAAACCAGCCGCCGTTTTGCCCATTAGCAATCGCAATATGGATCAGTTCTATCGCGTTTTCAGCCAGTTGGCTGTCAGCATGAACAAACCACAGAATATCGCCGGTCGCCTGACGCGCCGCTAAATCTAACTGGGCGCCTCGGCCAGGCTTGCTGGCAAGCCAACCGGCTGAAAATTGCTGGCATATCTGCTGGCACTGAGGATCGGCAGCGCCATCGCACACCAGAATTTGCTCTGGGCGATGGTGCTGCTGTTGTAGTGACGTTAACAATTGCAGCAGGGCAGAATTATCCTGATAAACCGGCACAATTAATGTCAGGCGGGTTTTAAATGGGCTAATGGCTTTTTGTTCCCTGTTCTTCGGCAACTTGTTCAATTAGCGAAACCAAATTTTTTCGTGCTGGTGACATACGGAGCTGCAAGTGTGATTTTACTGCCAGTAAATCGGATAAGTGATCGACATCTGAAAACATCGGTAAACAAGCAACGGTTAATCCTTTGGATTGGCACAATGCGAATATTTCTTCCCTCAGTGTTCGAGTGCTCCATGGCAAGTTTTGCAGGTCTGGCCAAGGCTGCTTGCTGGCCATTAAGTAAACACCGCCATCCATCGCTGGGCCTAATACAATATCGGCATTAATTAATAATGGAATGACAGCGTGGAATATATCTGGAGTGATCGATGGGCAATCACTTCCGATAATAATCGTTGTCTGGTGGCCTGCATTTCTGGCGTTTAAATCAACCTGCTGTATTTTTTGGCCAAGATTGCCTTCTAATGGCTGGCTGATAATTTCCACTTGGCTATGGGTCATTGTGCTAGCCCAAATTTCATCAGCTGGTGATGAAGGTGACAAAATCTTCGGTCCATGCCATCCATTAAAATCTTCCATTGCGCAACTATGTAAAGCAGTTGCTACCTTAAAGGCAGTGGTTGGGTTGGTATCTTTTGCCAATCGTTGCTTTCCAACCCCCAATGAAGGCCGTTTGCAGAAAAGTATTAACGTAGGATCAGTGTTTTGCATTTAGACTCTAACCAAATTGTCATTAGTTACTGTATCGGAATTTACCTTAGTGGAATGCATTAAGCTCCCACAACCGGTTAGACCGTCAGCTGCTGAATGATATCGATGATGATTTGTGTATCGATTAATTGCAACTATGACAAAAATGACAGGTCATAGCAGGCATAGTGGTTATTTAAAAATTCCATTTTTTGGAGAGAAGAATGAGTCGGGGAAAAATAGTACTTCTTGTTGTGTTAGCAGCCATGATTGCCGCTTTCTTTATTTTTGATTTAGGCAGGTTCTTCAATCTGGAATATATCAAGAGCCAACAAGTTGCTTTGTCAGCATTTTATCAAGATAACACCTTGTTGACCGTCGGTGGTTATTTTGCAGTTTACCTTTTGGTGACTGCGCTTTCATTGCCGGGTGCGGCGATCATGACTTTGTTGGGTGGTGCGATTTTCGGTTTGTTATGGGGAACCGTGATCATCTCGTTTGCCTCTAGCATTGGTGCAACACTGGCATTTCTGGTTTCAAGATTTTTGTTGCGTGATTCGATTCAACAAAAATTTGGCAGTAATCTAGCATCCTTTAACAAGGGAATTGAGCAAGAAGGTGCATTTTACTTGTTCACCCTTCGATTGGTTCCAGCTGTACCATTTTTTGTGATTAATTTGGTGATGGGATTAACGCCAATAAAAGTTAGAACTTTTTATTGGGTCAGTCAGTTAGGTATGTTTGCCGGTACGATTGTTTTTGTAAATGCCGGTACCCAGTTAGCGCAGATTGATTCATTGAGTGGCATCTTGTCTCCTGGCCTGATTGCTTCATTTGTATTATTAGGCGCGTTCCCATTGTTGGCTAAAAAAGGCGTGGCCTTAGTCAAAGGAAAAAAGCAATCAGTATGAAAAATTATACAAAACCAAAAAAGTTTGATCGTAACATTATTGCGATTGGGGCAGGTTCGGCAGGTCTGGTCACTTCATATATTGCTGCTGCGGTGAAAGCCAAGGTCACGCTGATCGAAAAGAATAAAATGGGCGGAGACTGCCTGAATACCGGTTGCGTACCATCCAAAGCACTAATTCGTAGCGCCAAGATGGTTTCACATGCCAAGCGCTGCCAAGAATTTGGTATTGAAGCCTGTGATGTCAAAGTTGATTTTGCCAAGGTAATGGATCGGGTGCAGGCGGTTGTAAAAGAAATTGAGCCCCATGACTCAGTTGAACGTTACACCGAGCTGGGCGTTGAATGTATTCAGGGTGAAGCCAAGCTGATTTCACCTTGGGAAGTCGAAGTGAATGGGCAGGTGTTATCTGCCCGGGCGATTGTGATTGCTACCGGTGGCCGTCCGTTTGTTCCACCGATTCCTGGTTTACAAGAATCGGGTGTACTGACTTCGGATAATATTTGGGACTTGCGGGTTCAACCTAAGCGTCTTGCAGTGCTAGGTGGTGGTCCGATTGGTTGTGAATTGGCGCAAAGCTTTCAGCGTCTCGGCACCCAAGTGATTCAGATCGAGCTGGACTCTCGCTTAATGCCTCGTGAAGATGAGGATGCTTCCAGTTATGTTATGAGTAGCATGCGCAAAGATGGCGTTGATCTTCGTTTAGGTCACAAAGCGGTTAAGGTTTCAGTAGAAGATGGTAAAAAGCGAATCACTTGTGAGCATAATGGTCAGCTGGTAGAAATTGTTTGCGATGAAATTTTATGTGCCGTTGGCCGTAAAGCGCGTTTGCAGGGCTTTGGTTTAGATGACTTAGCAGTCAAAACTACCAAGTGGGGCACTATTGAAGTCAACGAGTTTTTACAAACTAATTATCCGAGTATTTATGCTTGTGGTGATGTTGCTGGTCCTTATCAATTCACTCATACCGCGGCGCATCAGGCTTGGTATGCTGCGGTAAATGGATTGTTTGACGGTTTCAAAAAATTCAAAGTCGATTATTCGGTTATTCCATGGTGTACCTTTACCGACCCAGAAGTTGCCAGAGTCGGTTTAAATGAGCAGGAAGCTAGAGATAAAGGCATCGCTTTCGAAGTCAGTAGTTTTGACCTAGAAGAATTAGACCGGGCGATTGCCGATAGTGAAAACCACGGTTTTGTAAAAGTACTTACGGTACCCGGAAAAGATAAAATTCTTGGTGTAACGATTACCGGTAATCACGCAGGTGATTTAATTGCTGAATACGTGTTAGCTATGAAACACGGAATTGGTATGAACAAAATTCTTGGCACGATACATATTTATCCAACAATGGCTGAAGCCAATAAATATGTTGCCGGTGAATGGAAACGGGCCAATGCGCCACAAGGCCTATTGAAGTGGGTTGAAAAATTCCATAACTGGCGTCGCGGCTAATTAACTGTGCGCTAATCGATGATTAGTTGTTTGACTTGATATATTTAAACGCCTGATGATTTCATCAGGCGTTTTTTTGTTATGTAAATAACAATATATAGTGCCGATAGGTTTGGTTTAAGTAATAGTTGGCGATTTACAAAGGTAGGTGCATCAGCAATTTGGTTCGACCAGCCAAGCTGATGGGGTGGTTTAGCTACCGCTGATATTTGAAAAGAGACCAGTTAAAGTGATTGATGCTCTGATTTTTTACTTTGAGCTCTAACTATGTTCAAATTTACTCATTCGCTTGCCCAAAAAACATGTGGGCTGAAATCCTCGAATCAAGCAATATCATCGATTTTAAGTCGGTTGGATTGCATTCAAAGAATTACTTATCAAGAAAATGGTGGGTGATTTCGTAGTTTATTCTGCGTTTCTGTTAGGGGCGTCTGTTAAATCTTAAGACCTCAAATAGGCATAACTGTCGTCGGCGGTCTGCGTAAATCTATGTTTTGAATCTATAGATTTGAATACGCTGTTGATTATGTTTTTATGCAGATGACCATTCGGAATTTTTATTTTGTGTTAAATCAGTTGCAAGCTAGAGCAAGAAAATCAAAGGATGTGGTTTTTAAAAATTAGCGTGTAAATATATTTCAATTCTTATTTTCATGACATTGTTAGTCATTTAAGGCAGTTTTAACTTGATGGCTGATACTTTCCCTGCGAGGAATTATGAGTTCAAAAGAACGTAGTTCTAAAAAATATAGTATAGACAGTACCGATTATATGATCGGCCAGGATAATGTTCAAAAGTGGGGTATTGATGTTCATCAGCCTGTTTTTGGCATTAGTGCTGGCTTGGTTGTTCTTTTTATTATTGTGGTGCTGTTATCTGACACCAGCGTTGCTAAAGCAACACTAGATGGCCTTAAGTGGGACATTATTAATTCGTTTGATGCGCTCTTTCTATGGGCAGGCAATTTCTTTGTCGTTTTCTGTATTGCTTTGTTTTTCTCGCCTTATGCCAAAATCCGCTTGGGTGGCAAAAATGCCAAACCTGAATATTCCAGAGCCTCATGGTTCGCCATGCTATTTGCCGCTGGAATGGGCATCGGCTTAATGTTTTGGTCAGTTGCTGAGCCAGCTGCTTATATGACGGGTTGGTATAAAACGCCATTAGGTGTTGAAGCGTTTACTCCAGAAGCAGCAAAACTAGCGATGGGTGCAACCATGTACCACTGGGGATTACACCCTTGGGCTATCTATGCAGTGGTTGCGTTGTCATTAGCATTCTTCACTTTCAATAAAGGGTTACCTTTATCGATTCGCTCGGTATTTTATCCTTTATTAGGCGATAAAGTGTGGGGCTGGCCTGGGCACATCATCGATATACTTGCAGTGCTGGCAACATTATTTGGCTTGGCAACTTCTCTTGGGTTGGGTGCGCAACAGGCTGCTAGTGGCATTCATCATGTATTTGGTGTCGAGAATGGTCTTGCATTGCAAATCATGGTTATCGTTGTCGTTACTTTACTGGCAGTTGTTTCTGTTTTAAGAGGCATGGACGGTGGTGTAAAGCTGCTTAGTAATATTAATATGTTGATTGCTATTGCTTTGTTAGTTTTTGTTTTTGCAGTCAGTTTTTCAACTTCACTGCCGAACATTGCAACGACGCTTTCTTCATATATTGAAAATATCATCCCATTAAGTAACCCACATGGCCGACCAGATGAAGCATGGTTCCAAGGTTGGACTGTATTTTATTGGGCGTGGTGGGTTTCATGGTCACCATTCGTTGGCATGTTCATCGCTAGAGTTTCTAAAGGGCGGACCATTAGAGAATTTTTAGCCGGTGTTTTATTTGTTCCTACATTTGTCACGTTAATTTGGATGTCGGTTTTTGGTGGGATTGCACTAGATCAAATCATTGAAAAAGTCGGTGTTTTGGGTCAAGAAGGCTTGACCGAAGTACCACTGGCGATGTTCCAAGCGTTTGATCAATTACCTGCAGGGCAACTGTTGTCGGTGATCGCGGTGCTTTTGGTAATGGTATTCTTTATTACCTCTTCAGATTCCGGATCGCTAGTAATTGATAGTATTACTGCTGGCGGAAAAATTGACACGCCAATGGCCCAGCGAGCTTTTTGGGCAAGTAGTGAGGGTGCGGTTGCTGCACTGTTACTATGGGTTGGTGGAACTGAAGCGATTCAAGCGTTGCAGGCCGGTGCTATTTCAACCGGATTGCCCTTTACCATTATACTGCTGCTAATGTGTGTCAGCCTGGTAATGGGACTGAGAACAGAAGAACATTAACCAAGCGTAAATAGTAGCGTGCTCCCGCTTATTAGCGGGAGCGTGTTAATCGTCATGCCATATTTTGCCGATTACTTGATGTTCTGGAAAGTGATGAACCGCTTGGGCTTGAAATAACTCGGCGGTGGCAATCGCATCGGTTAATGCATGGTGTGGTTGGTAGGTTGGCAAGTTGTAACGATGACGACATTCTTGCAACCGCAATGATTCTTGGGGCTGATTACGTTTAAGCCAGCGCCCAATTAAACCTTTGCGTTGTAACAGTGCTTGAGATTCGACTTCCATGGTGTCAATAACAGGAAAAGCGAGAGACTCTCCTACCAGCTCAAGTAGTGCGTGGGTTATAAAGTTTCTTTCTATTGCCCTGCAGTGCACCACGACAATTTTCCCCTCAAGTGCCTTTAAAAAGTCTTCTAAAATATCGTTAAAATCAGGTGCATCTTCTAACGCATTATGAGTAATGCCATGAATAATGACAGAATCATCCTGCATCGGTTGGCTGGGTTTTACCAACCATTCCATTGCCTCACTGATGAAAATTCTATCTAGAGTAAAAGGCACTAGCCCAATGCTGATGATTTCATTATTTACTGGATCTAAACCACTGGTTTCAAAATCCAGCGCCACCATTGAAAGCTGGTTTAAGGGTACATCGGCAGCAACAATTCCAGCGGCATAGTAATCTTTCAGCCGTTGGTCTGCGGCTGAAATTTGTAGCTTAGAAAACTGGCTATTCCATTGTTTTTTCTTCATGGGTTATAAGTTGTTCTTTTTGCTTGGATAACAGAATTTTAGATAGCTTTGAGATCGGTCAAGCACTTGAAACGCTTCTTTTAGATTTTTTCGTTCAAAGGTCGAAAGATTATCTGGCTCGATATTATTATCCGGCGTATCGCCCCGTTCAATATCGGCTGCTTGGTGTCGAATTCGCACCATAGAGATATATTCCAGCGCATCACTTAAATCTTGTGCCTTTCCCGAAGGTAGTACATTTGCTTTGGCTACATCATCTAGTCGTTCAAATGAATTTTGAATAGTCGAGCCAACCGCTAGGGCATGAACTCGAATAACATCGGTTAATGGCGCAGTACCACGGCGTTTAAGGTTGATCGATTTTTTATGTTGGCCGTCTTGTTCCATAACAAAGCCTTTAAAAAAACCGAGTGGCGGAGTTCGATTCAATGCGTTTCTTGCCAGATGACTGAGAAAACGTGGAGAGTTTCTGGTTTTTCTAGCAATAAATAATGATAAATGACGTGCCCATTTTTCTTGTCCCCAAACGCCATCTAGATCAAAAAATATCGAGCTATGCAATAGAGCTTTGGGCGATGGTTTTTCAATCCAGTCAGTAAATAAATCTCGCCACTGCTGAAGTGTTAGGCGCCACTCAGGGTTGCTGGCCATTATGTCACCAGTACAATAGCAATAACCGCATTTATCTAATCCATCACAAACCAGTTGCGATAATTGATCAAAGTATTCGCCGTGCAGTTCTTCTTGGTAGCTATTATCAAGAATAATTGCGTTGTCTTGGTCAGTGACAATCAACTGTTCATCTCTGGCCATTGCGCCCAATGCCATAAAGCAATAAGGGATCGGTGGCGCGCCTAGTTGTTCTTCTGCCAATTCTAATAATCTTTGTTTAATTGCCCGGCCAATAACCGCCATCGCTGAACCGATCATATGGGAATTGGCATCTTCATTGACCATGCGTACAAATATATTAGGCAGTTGTTCCGAGAGTTTTGCTAGCTCTTCAATATTGGCTTGAGTGGCGATACTACGAACAAACAGCAAGCTGCTTTGCGATTCATGCTGAACAATATCGGTAAGAGAAATAACCGCGAGCGTATTATTGGTTCGAACGACTGGTAAGTGATGAACACCTTCACGGAGCATTTTTAAAGTGGCTTCATAAACATACGCGTTTTCATCTAATACCGTCAGGTCAGTGGTCATCACCTCGCCAACTTTGGTGTTGTAGGGTAATTGGTGCGCTAAAACTTTACTGCGTAAATCATGGTCGGTGACTATGCCGATGATTTGACTGTCTTGTTCCCATATTTCGGCATCATCTGGTTGCTCGTCGACAATCAAAACATAAGAGACACGTTCATCGGTCATTAGTTTTGAGAGCGTAACGATATCGGCTTCAGCTGATATGGTTACTGCATCGCGAGTGATTAGCGATTTAATTTTAACGGTGGTTAGGTCGTTGCTATCTGACTGATTAGATAATGTTTGCCGAAGTAACGTGCTGCCTTCCGATTCAAAGAAATCTGAAAAAACATCATAGTTATCACAATATTCATGATAAATACTTCTAGGGAAGCAATAAAGCAATGTGTCTTCCATTGCCCGAACCGGAAAACGCACCCGGCCATTCATCATTAATCCCATTTGGCCAAAAATATCGCCAGCATCTAGCCGATTATGTAAATCACCATTGCGGCGAAATACTTCAACAGAGCCACTGCGGATCACATATAAATCTTGAATCGGGTCGCCGTATTGAAGAATATCAGCTCCAGATCGAACGTAGCTAATCTCAGCGCTGCTGGCTAGTCGTTCTAAAGCTTCTTCAGATAAACCATCAAAAGGAGGGTAGCTTTTTAAAAATCTTGAAATCTCAACCAGCTGCATGGCAATGCTAAACCTTTAATTATCTAATAAAATCAGGCTATTGATAGCTATAAGAGAACGATTAAATAGCCTCTTTACTATCGATTAACTTTGCCTGTTTAACTTCTGTCGAAGACCCATCAGGGTATCAGTATAAAATGCATGAGTATCTCTAGTTATGAGATAACTCATGCATTGAGTACTAAGCAGTAGCAAGGCTAGTTCCCGTTATGTTTCCAGTTATATTTTAAGTTACTTACCAGTCGAGACTCTTTTTCAAGTGGTCGATATTGTTTGATAAATTGCAGAACACCAGTTTTTTTGAAGTCTTCTTCGAACCAATCAAAAATCTTCGAAGGCGTAACTTTTAAACCGTTAACCTTTACGCCTTTTAAGTTGTTCGCAACAAAACTTTTGGTTTGATCATCTAATTGATTTTCCAGTTTAATGGCCGTGTATGCCTCAGGTCTTAAATCTGGGCAGCTAATTGAAGCGCAAACAATCGCCATATGCACTCTTGGGTCGCCCATTGGACGAAGAATTTTGTGTTCAATTTGATCCAGAGTGACTGACTTGCCACCGAGCGTACCAATGGTTTTTTTCCAAACAGGGCTGAAGAAATTACCAATGTCGCGAATGCTATCAACCGGCCAGTTGCTAACCATCATTTTCAGCGTCAGTAAGTTGTAAGCATTAATGTAGAAAGCTTGTTTTTCAGCGGGCGTTTTAAGGTTTTCTAGTGGATATTGTTGTAACTGGTCGAGCGCTTGCTGATATTTGGGATCTTTAGCGATTGCCGAGTAATCAACAAGGTTCAGTTTAATCCCATCTTTTGTGCCGCTAGTAATGTGCTGCTTCAGCAATTGATCATAGATTTGCCAATCTAGCTCTGCTGCTTGTAATAAGTTAGGTAGCAACAGAGAAGAAATCAGAATCATGCGATTAAGCAGTCGAGTGAATGGTTTCATGTAGCGCCTATATGGGTGTATGAACAGATTATTTGATATAGAACATAACAGATAGTTTGGCCCGCTTGCAGCAAACAAACGGTTAACTGGTGCCTCAAGAGCGCTGGATTAGCTAGATCTGGCGATCATTGTTCTATTGCTGGTAAAAAAAATTACCTAACCAGAATGGCTTGCGAATATCGACACTTTCAACCGTCAATTGTTGCAGCCAAACAGAAGCAAAAGTGAGATTGATCGGCTATTATCGGCTGACGACTCAATCATATTACCTACCAACGGAAGCGATACTATGGCAAATGCTAGCGCACGTCACATTTTGGTTACCACTGAAGAAACATGTCAAGACTTGAAAAGTCAAATTGAAGGTGGTGCTGATTTTGCCGAATTGGCAAAAGAGCATTCCCAGTGTCCATCGGGCCGTCAAGGCGGTGACTTGGGCGAATTCGGACCAGGAATGATGGTTCCTGAGTTTGATGAAGTTGTCTTCTCTGCTCCAGTGAAAACAGTTCAGGGCCCAGTGAAGACTCAGTTTGGCTTTCACTTGTTAGAAGTGACTAGCCGCACTGACTAATCAGGTTGAGGATTACTTGATTATTGTTAGCAATCTTCTTTTTTAGATTGTTAAAATGGCCGCAAAACGCGGCCATTTTTGATGCGTCTAAAAAATCAGTTAACTAACTAAATCGTTATTAGAAGTAAATTACAGCGAAATTCAGAGGGAAATATGAATAAAGTTTTGGTGATTTATACTGGCGGAACAATTGGCATGCAGCCGACTGATCGAGGATATGCGCCTGCAGGCAATATGCTTGAATTAATTAATCAAAAAATCCCTGCTGCATCGTTATCTGATTTGCCTCAATTTGAACTGTTGGAATACCAGACGCTGATTGACTCCAGTAATATTCAGCCAGAAAACTGGGCCCAGATAGCGACTGATATTTCAAAAAACTACGCTCAATATGATGGTTTTGTAGTGCTGCACGGCACCGATACCATGGCTTACACCGCTTCAATGCTGTCATTTATGCTGCAAGGTCTGAGCAAACCGGTAATTGTTACTGGCTCGCAAATACCACTATGCCGGAGTCGAACCGATGCGGTTGAAAATATTGTCGGTGCATTAACCTTGGCAGCAAATGACCAAATTGCCGAAGTCTGCCTTTATTTTAATGGTCGAGTATTACGTGGTAATCGAGCCAGAAAATTAAATGCATGGCATATGGATGCATTCGATAGCCCTAACTTTGGTTGGTTAGGCAGGCTAGATATTAAATTACAACTCAATGCTACTTTGCTAAAAGCCTCCGATAAGCCCCAGTTTGATTTAACTTGCCAGCCTGAGCCTTTAGCAATGCTATTGCCATTATTTCCGGGTATTTCTCCGCAGTGGATTCTTAAAGCAGCTGATATGCCAGCTAAAGCAATCATCTTACATACTTACGGCGCAGGAAATGGACCGGAATCTTCAGAATTTCTAGCAGCATTAAAATCTTTGACCGATCAAGGCAAGTTGATTGTTAATCTGACCCAGTGTTTAAAAGGCGCTGTGGTTCAAGATAGCTATGCCGCAGGTACTGCTTTAGCCGAAGTAGGCGTCATTTCTGGTGGAGATATGACACCAGAAGCAGCGTTTTGCAAATTACATTTTTTGTTCTCCCAAGGTTTAACTAGAGAGCAGGTCATTGAAATGATGCGAACCAACCTGGTAGGTGAAATTAGCCTGTAGTGCTGGCACGCTATGTTTATTTGTGTGACACCTTAAATGTCATAACAAATTGATAACCCACAAAGCCATCTTGTTGATCTATATCACTCAAGCTTTTACTGCTCGAGTCGATAGCAACTATAACATCGTACTCGAGAGCATTTGGCATGAAAAAAAACCTGCCAGTTACCCAAAAAGAAGTCCTATTCGGTGAAGATGATTTATTGATCTCAACGACCGATCTAAAGGGCCGGGTCACCTTTGCTAATGAACACTTTTGTCGCATTTGCGGATTCTCCCAGGAAGAATTAATCGGCGCAGCACATAATATTGTGCGCCATCCTGATATCCCACCGGTGGTTTTTTCCAACATGTGGAGTGAGCTTAAAGCCGGCCGCTCTTGGTTAGGCGTGGTTAAAAACCGTTGTAAAAATGGTGATCATTATTGGGTCAATGCCTATGTGACGCCTATTTTGGAGCATGGCCGGGTAATTGGTTATCAATCAGTTCGCTGCGTCGCAACCGAAGATGAAAAGATTAGGGCAGAAAAATTCTACGAAATGATGTGGAATCCGCCAAAAACTTTTGGTTTAAGAGGGGTTTCTTTACAAGCAAAAATTTCTTCATTAATTATTGTTGCAGGTTTTGCGCCTCTAGCCGGATTCTGGTTAGGAAGTGGTGAGTTATTGCCGGTATTGCTTACCAGTTTTGTTAGCGTGATTGCAGCAGCTAGCCTAGCCAATATTGCGTTTGCGCCGATGCGCAAATATGAAAAATCAGCAATGGAATTGGTAAATAATCCTGCGTTGAACCTTTTATATTTTGGCCGTAATGATGAGCCAGCAAGAATGCGCATGGCCAATCAAATGTTAACTGCCAAGGTCAGAACCTTGTTTGGTCGCGTTGCCAATGAAGTCACGTCGTTAAATCAGCTGACCAGTGAAACATGCAAAATTGCCGATGAAACTAATCAAAACCTTGCTGCACAAAGCAAAGAGCTGACCAATATTCATGTGGCATTTAGCCAGAACTCTGTGGCAATTCGTGAGATCGCAGCCAGCGCGGGTGAAACTTCAGGCGCGACCCACGCAGCACGAACTGAAACCATGCAAGGCCGGGAAATTGTTGAAACCACGGTCAGTGGTATTAATCAGCTAGCCGATACCATGATCGAGGCATCGCAAAAAGTTGAAGGTTTGCGTAATGCATCGCGTGAAATTGGTAATGTTCTGCAAGTGATTACTTCAATTGCCGAACAAACTAATTTATTGGCATTAAACGCTGCAATTGAAGCGGCGCGTGCCGGTGAGCAAGGCCGAGGTTTTGCAGTGGTGGCCGACGAAGTTCGCGTATTGGCAACCCGCACTCAAACTTCTACTGAAGAAATTCGCCAAACCATTAATAAATTGCAAGAAGAATCCGAACACGCAATGCACGCGATGCAACATGGTGCTGGCATGGCATCAGAAAGTGTCGAGCATGTATCTAAAGCGGGCGATGCCTTGCAAGGTATTGATAAAGCAGTGGCTCAAATTAGTGAAATGAGTGAGCGAATTGCCACCGCTGCAGAAGAACAAAGTGCAATTTCTGAAGAAATGAGCAGAAACCTAGCGCGGATTAACGATGCAGCAGGCGCGAATCAGGAATCAGCAGAATCAACGGCAACTGCCAGTGAAAAGCTTAACCAATCGGTGGGTTATCTAATGGAAACCATTAGCCGTTAAATTCGTTATTAAATGTCCGTTACCAGGCATTTTTATCGATAAGATGCGTCTGTGAATAGTCAAGCAAGCTATTACATAAATCGTCCTCTCTTTTCAGATGAAGGTTTGTAATGGCTTGCTTTACTTTATTGTAACTTCGAAAGAAATTGTTGGATCTATTGCCAATAGATTGCTTCAGTAGCATAAGCATAGTTAGCCTGACGAATCGCTTGCTATACCTGACGCTTCAAGCAACATAACTGTATATAAGTACAGTGCCGAAAATGTCAAACCTGGTGCACCAATTCGAGTATGTAAATCGAGCACCCTTAATAACTACTATATTTCAAATGTTTGGTTATATGTGCTAGTTAGTATCGGGCTAATCGGGCTAATCGGGTAGCTGAAGGTCTCTAGCCCTCAGCTCTTAAATAATCGCCAAAACATTCGCAGGCACTGGATCGCATTTTGCTACAGGCTCATTTGCTTATCGGTGTTGCTACAACGTTAAGTTGCGTCAGTTAAAGAGATTGAAGTTATGTTAAAGAACATTATTCTATTTATAATCATAGTTATATATAGCTCTTTGACTTTTTCAAATGAGAAGGTGAAGGTACATACTTATAAGAATAGTAAGGGCTTCACGTTTAGAAATTTTAGTTTTACGCTGACTCCTGAAAATACGGTATTAGCATCAGATGTTCGTCTGAGAAGAAAAGGTTATTCTCGTAATGCTTCTAACTATAGAAATGAGATATTGGATGAAAAAAGCATAAACTATATTGAATACGGTCAATTTCAGATATTTATTCCAAAGGAAAAATTTCCGTTAAAAAACAGTGCTGATTTTTTCGTCATAGCTAGAATGCCTCCAACTTTTTCAAGCGACCCTGCATATGATAAACATGTAAAGAAGAAAAAACAGCTTTATGAAAGAATTTCTAAAATAGTCAAAGAGAACACGGGTTCAGTAAAGGTAGTATTCGAATTTCCTCATAAAAATTCAGAAAAAATAGATGCCAACATTTATTTCAGAAGCTACAACGGCGCCTATATTGATAAAGTTGGTAAGCTGTAAAGCTGCTGTTTGACAGTCAAGCGTTAAAATTTACAGCGGTTATGTAATTAGGTATCCTCAGCTATCACAACACCCTGCAGGCGGATTCGTACAAAAAAACAAGCGCCAGCCACAGTTTTAACCCATTCATGCCGCTAAAGATAAAAAATATTGATTCACGATAAGCGAGTAATAAAAATTATTGGTTTCCTAGTAGTGTTTTTTTGATATCTTGAGCTGGTAGCAGCTTCTGAGCGAGATGTTGCTACCATCAAAATAATATATTTTGAATGCCTCTAATGCGCTGGGGCTTTGGGTGGTAGCAATTTTATTGGTAGCAATTTTACTGTTTTGACTTGGAAAAACCATTCTCTTGATGCTCATTTTTATTGAATGGGTTTCAGTCAGAAACTTTAAATCAGACAAACAATGACGCCACCCAAGATATTTTTTATACCCACCAAAAAATATTCAATTTCTCATGCGGTTGTAACTGGTTTAATCTCCTACAACCGTTGAAGTTTGCAGGAGCGGCACTTGAAAAAGTTGTCTTTTTAACACCATGCCGGCACCCAGAGCCATTCTCTATGACCCAAAAGAAAATCCGTTTCTACATGTAGTAAGTCGCTGCGTACGCCGTGGGTGGCTATGCGGTGAAGATCCAACACTACTCAAAAAGCACCGTAAAAATTACGACCACCGCCGCCAGTGGATTGTCGACCGAATTGACCGACTCAGCCAAGCGTTCGCCGTCGATATTGCAGCTTACGCCGTGATGTCCAACCACTATCATCTGGTGGTGTATGTAGATGTGGAGCGCGCGAAAAATTGGAATATCAAGCAGGTGTTGTTGCAATACTGCAAGGTATTCGAAGCACATCCATGGGTTAAAGATTATCTTGATCCTGACAAATTTCACGCGCTGACTCAAATACAAATTCAATGGGTTGAAGAAACAGCTGATACTATTTACCGCGAGCGATTATATTCCATTAGCTGGTTTATGCGCTCAATTAATGAGCCGTTAGCACGTATGGCAAACGCTGAAGACCAATGTAGTGGTCGATTCTGGGAAGGCCGCTTTAAAGCACAAGCCCTTTTGGATGAGCAGGCCTTGCTCACCTGCATGGCCTATGTCGACCTGAATCCGCTTCGCGCCGGTATTGCACAAACGCCAGAAACATCGGATTACACTTCAGTGCAAGCTCGGGTCGAAACTGAATTACCCGTCAATAATCATCGTAGAAAGAAAAGTCGAAAAACAAATAATCAGCGTCGCTACGATTATAATTTCGCCCGATTAAAACCTTTTGTTAATAGCAAAACCAAATCTAGCATTAATATCAAAGATAAAATTCATCCGCTGCCATTTAAATTAAAGGATTATTTAGAATTGGTTGATGCCAGCGCTCGCATGGCACGAACGAACAAAAAACATTACATGGATAATAGTTTGCCGCCAATTTTTGAACGATTACAAATTGAGACTGATGCACGCTGGTGGGCATCTGCCATGAGCGGTCGCAGCACTGTGATGGCCAGTGCGCGACAGTTTGCCCACGCAATGGGTAATGCGCTGAACCTCAAACAATTTCGTGATCGAGTCAAGCAACAAACCGAGGCTTGGCGACAGCAAGCACAAGCACTTGGGAAACAACCACCCTCTTGATAGTCGTTTTGATTGAGTGGGTTTAAATCTAGAATCTTTAAAATCAGATGTAATTTAAATAACCGGAGCTAATCTGGTTTTCGTCGTGGCATCAATTCAGTATAATCGCATTCGAAACGAAGAAAGCGGTTGCCGCAATCGCGTCGAATGCCAGCTTTTTCAGTTAGCCTAGTCATTAGATTTCTTGATTAGGATATAGTTAAGTTTATGGGTGGCATGATGTTTTGTGATGTTTTGTTTTTTCTGCCTGACGAATCAGGCTATCCAAAAGGAAATTCTCCCGAAAGAAGGAATAGCATTTAAATAAAAAGCATGCTGTTCACAATACTTTCAATGCTTACGAAAAAACGCGAGGTTTAAATTATCAGCTGTTTGTAAAATACCCATTTCCTCGCAGCCCTAATAATGCAAGCTGTTTCAAGGAATATCGAGCGATGCGCCATCACTTGCTTCAGCCCTTCATTGCAACGACAATAGCAAACCGATAATTGCCTCAGGTCTTGCTTGTTTCATGCCTTCAGTTTCTCTTCCGATTGATTCGGTTAAAGCCGAGTTTCTTGAAAAAATCTCATTAAATCATCTGGTAGTCGCTGCAGAAACTGGCTCGGGTAAGTCTACTCGCTTACCGTTATGGGCTGCTGCGCTGGGGCAAAAAGTGTTGGTGGTTCAGCCGCGTCGGCTGGCTTGTGTCGCACTGGCGGAGTTTTTGTCAAAAACCGTGAATGCTGCGGTGGGTGACAAGATTGGTTATGCGATTCGTTTCGAGCAGAAAATCACCGCCAATACGGAAGTGGTTTTTGTCACTCCGGGGGTGGCGCTACGCTGGCAGATGAAGGGTGAGCTGAAGCAATTTGATACGGTAATTCTGGATGAGTTTCATGAGCGGTGTATTGATACCGACTTGTTGTTGGCACTGTTAAAAAAAGAACAGCGCTGTCGGTTGATTGTGACCTCGGCGACTTTGTCAGCAGCTAGGCTGCAAGATTATTTATCGGCTGATTTAATTACCGCCAAAGGTCGGCAATACCCGGTGACTAGTCAGTATTTGGCGCAAGATAGCCGAGCCATGCCCGATTTAACCAGTCTGCGGCAAATGGTTTTTACTGCAATAGAAAAAGCACTGGAATTTAAAGATGGCAATGTTCTGGTTTTTTTACCCGGTCGTAAAGAAATTACTCAACTGCAGCAGCAATTAAATGCTCGCTATAAAGAACAAGTTTCTGTGATTCCGCTGTATGCCTCGGTTGATCCGGTCATGCGAATGGCGGCATTAAGCACACCAGCAACAGCTGATCTACCCAGAATCATTCTAGCGACCAATGTTGCTGAAACATCGCTGACGATTCCCGGCATTACCAGTGTGATTGATTGCGGTTTAGAGCGGCAAACACACCAGCGTAATGGCCGAACTGTATTGGGCTTGCAAGCGATTAGCCAAGCCAGTACTGAGCAGCGGAAAGGTCGGGCTGGTCGGACACAGCCCGGGCGAGTATTTCGCTTGTGGGGTGAACATGCACCGCTGGCTGCCCATGGTTTGCCGGAAATATTGCGAGAAGAACTAGCAGAAATGATGCTAGCCAGCGCGTGTTGTGGTGAGTCTCTAGCCGAATTGCAATTTATTGATTCGCCGAAACCTAAACAGCTAGAAATGGCTGCATTACAGCTGCAACAAATGAATGCGCTTGATGACCAATCTAAGATTACTCAACATGGAAAAATCATTTTTCCATTGCCCATTGATAGCTTATTTGCCCATTTAATTTCGACGATGCCAACGCCAGAATTACAAGGCGCGATGGTCGATTTGGTCGCAGCTTTATCGGTTCAGCAGCGGCTGTGGCAACTGCCCAAAGAGCAACATCAATTACAAGTTCTGCAACAGTGGCAGCCTCATAGCTGCGATGCGACCACGCTGATTTTATTATTACGTAGCGATGGTAAGTTAATTCCAGATGAAGCCAATGCCGATTTAACCGCGATTAAAGAAGCTCGGTTGCTTGCGAGGCAAATCCGTCAGCAGCTTGCTTTACCAGCGATTCCTAAAACACTCGATTTTGATCGGCAGCAATGGCTAAATGCAGTGATTAAGGCTAAACCGGAATTATGCTTTGTTCGGCGGACTAAAAGACGCCAAGCGCTGGGTAATGGTTATTGCGAAGTATCACCCGCTAGAGAGTCGCGCTTTGCCGAAACCGATGAGGCGGCGATTGTTTTTGATGACTTTGCGATTGCTGGTAAAGGCACTCGGCAAGCTTTGACGATTGCCAGTTGCATGGCATCGGTGACATTGAAGCAATTATCTCAAGCCGATGTCGGCGAAATTGCGCCAGGTAATGCCAGTCTTGAAAAAGGAAAATTGTGGTTAAAGGTTGATCGATTATTGGCCAATCGAATTATTGAACAAAGCCTGATTGAGCCTAAAGGTGTTTTGGCTCGACAAGCACTTTTGCAGTTAATACAGCGCAATAAACTATTGCCGGGTTTGTTTGATCAGTTACAAATAGATATTGCTGGCTGGCAATTATGGCGAGCCATCGATAGTGATGATTTTCCCAAATTGGATGCTCCATTAATTAATGATCATTTGTTGCCATTAGAAATCGCCGAAGCCGCCCAGAGTTGGTTGTTAGGTCAGCTAGTTGATTTGGAAATTGAATCGCTTGAAGATTTACGGTTATTTGATTCGGCTGATTTTGTTTTCCCGGGGATTACCAATTGGCAACAAGAAAAATTCCAACAAAATTATCCGTTAAGGTTGGTGCTGGCCGAGTTGCAATTAAAAGTTAGTTATCAGATAGTAACCAAAACAGTTGTTATTGAAAAAATTACCGGTAGCCGAAAAAAAGACCCTGCTAGATGGGAGTTACCCAAGTGGATTGGCTGGAAAATTCATTATCGGCAGGCGAGTCGCTTGGTTGTAATTAAGTAATTGAAGTTGTTTAGGAGAGCCTGTAGATACACCTAACTTTTAACAAATCTAGCTTTGAATTCTCCCGGTGTTAACCCAATAATTTTTTGAAAAATTTTACGGAAAGAAGAACTGTCTTGATAGCCGACTTGAAGTGCAATTTGTTCAATTGCCTCGCTACTATTTTCAATTAAATCGCACGCTTTTTGTACTCTGACTCTTTGTAAGTAAGCCAGAGGCGTGAGGGTAGTTGCTTTGCTGAATCGTCGAAGTAATGTTCGTTCAGTGGTATGAAAAATGCTGGCTAGTTCACTGATTAATATGGTGTTGTTGAAGTGTTTTTGTAAGTGGTGCTGAGCATTTAATACTAACTCGTCGCCATGAGTGAAAGAGGGGGTGAAGCTCTGATAGTACCGCTGCTGGCGGGCACCGGTATCGACAATCATAAATTTACCCAGTTGGCGCATGCAGGCTGATCCCGCAAACTGCGCAACCAGCTCTAGCCCAAGATCAAGCCACGACATTAATCCACCGGCAGTAATTAAATCACCATCATTGATTAATATCTGATTGGTATCGAGTTGGCACTGGGTAAACTTTTGTCGAAAAATATCAGCCAATCCCCAGTGGGTAGTTACTTGTCGCTGATCTGCTAACCCGCAAGCCGCGACAATAAATGCACCGGCGCAAGCCGAGCAGATAATGGAACCATTACTGTGAGCATCTCTTATGTAATCCAGCAGATTGTTTTCTGGTTGCAAGTAATAGCTTTCACCGATGCTAGGTGGAACGACTAATGCTGATAAAGGTGTCGATCGTGAATAGTTGGCTTTAATAAACGGATTTGCAATGTGTGATGAATTGACAAATTCACATGAAAATACCACCGGATGGCTAAAACGGTTCGCCATTTGGAACAGCTCATCTAGGCCGCTAACGGCCGATTGCATTGCTTGCGGATAATTGACTATTTGTATCACGACCTGATGAGTTGTCTCGTCAATTACGGATGCTTTTACAGATGTCATTTGTCTGTTATGACCTTAAATGTGTCAAATATGACAGCAGTATAGATTGCCGCTGTGATCAATAATAGTCCGCAGATCAGCCGCACTGCTTGCGAAGCATGAAGCTGGAAATTGTTGATTTTTGGAGTGAGACATGAAACGTCAGGCATTGTTAGTTATTGATTTACAGAATGATTACTACCCATCAGGCAAGTGGCCGCTGCATAAAATTGAACAAGCAACAGAAAATACTCAGCAGCTATTGAGTCAATTTCGTTCGTCAAATCAGCCGGTTATTCATGTTTACCATGAGTTTGAATCAGATGATGCACCATTTTTTACCATCGGCTCCCAAGGTGCAGAAATTCATCATCAAGTAAAACCGATTGCAGGAGAGGATGTTGTTAGGAAAACTACTGTAAATGCATTCTTAAACACCAACTTGCAACAAATTTTGCAGCAAAAGAATATTGAAGAGCTAGTCATTGTTGGTGCGATGAGCCATATGTGTATTGATGCGGCCGTTAGAGCGGCATCTGATTTTGGTTTCTCTTGCATTGTTCCTCAAGATGCTTGTGCCAGCCGTGATTTAGAAATTAATGGCCAAGTAGTTGCAGCTGAGCAAGTTCATAATGCTTATATGGCGGCATTAGGTTTTGCTTATGCAGAAGTAACGGATACTGAGCAACTGTTGCACAAGCTAAAAGCTGCTTGAAATATTAAGTATTGAAAATCATGCCAGAGCTATAAAGCGCTGGCATGATTTTGAATTAATCGCAGGTTGTATGAATAACCAGTTAAATTAATAGCAGAGAAGGTAGATGGCAAAGAATAAAGTAATCGCAGGCAGAGTATTGGGGAAGGTGCATTATATTCATCGCTCTGCATTAACTTGTTTAACCGCAGATCAGCAGCAGGCGATTAGTCAAGCAGAGCAGCTAGTCAAAGAAAATGATCAAGTTCCAGCAGAGTGGGTTGAAAACTGGAATCTGGCAAAAGTAGCGACTGACCTTTCGCAAGTTTCACTGTTGGTATATCAAGATTTCAAGCAGCATTTATTCCCTTGTTTACAGCATGCTATGATTGTTTCGTTAAGTCAGCCACCGATAAAACCACTGAAACTGATCGATTATAGCCAAAGAGAAAATCCGCCGGTGTTACATCGCCAAGAGCTGATGTTAATGCCAGATGACCCAAGACGAGCTCAATTGGCTGAAGTGACTCACTTTTGTGAAAGCAATGGTTTGTTTGAACAAGCGTCTTATATTGGTACCTGGAAAAAATGGCTCGAACGATTACAGAATCGCGGGTATCAGATCAAAAAATTTACAATTGAAAAAATACCGGAGTAATCAAAATAGACTATTCCGATATTTTGCATTTTATATTTGAGAATTAAGATGTTTCAATCGGCGTATTTTCAATTTTGGTCCATTGACTCCACGAGCCATTATACAATTTAGGCATTGGTAGACCGGCAATTTGACTGGCTAAAATGTTATGGCAAGCAGTTACGCCAGAGCCACAATAAAATACTGCTGTTTTTTCACTATCAAGCAATTGATTAAAGGCAGTGCTTAGATCTTCAGCTGTTTTAAATAAACCATCTTGATCGAGATTGTCTGGAAAGGGGCGATTTTTGGCGCCAGGAATATGACCGGCAATTGGCCCCAGTGGTTCGACTTCACCCCGATAGCGTTCAGCGGTTCGGGCATCAACCAGCAGTAATTCATTTTGCTGATTTTCAATTTGCTGCAATATCTGCGGCATCTCGACCAGCATGGTGTCATCGGGCGATACACCTGCGCAATTGCTACGAATAATGGTTGGAATTTTATTATCCAGCGGATAATTACAGGCTTGCCACTGCTTTAACCCACCTTCCAGCACGCGAACATTGTCTATTCCGTAATGTTTTAAAAGCCACCAAGCTCTGGCTGCGGCCATTGCACAACTGCTGTGATCATAAACCACTACTGAACTGTATTGGTCGATGCCCCAGCTTTGCAGCTTTTCAATAAATTGCTTTGGCGCTGGCAGAGGGTGGCGACCTAATTTTCCATCGCCAATTGGTGCAGAGAGATCTAAATCGAGGTGTGCATAGCGAGCACCAGGAATGTGATTTTTCTGATACTCAGCAATATTGGCTTGAGGCTCAGCAAGATCAAAGCGGCAATCAATAATCACCAGTCCAGCATGTCCCAATTGAGCCAATAGCTCGCTACAGGAGATTAGTGGAGAAGTCTTGATAGAAATATCTTGAGAAGTTGTCATATGCCTGTGGAATAGGTGGCGAGCAATAGCTCTATTCAGGCGCAAAGACTGCATGAGATCAAGTCTTCGGTAACAAAAAAGATGTTAATGGCTAGACAAAAGATGTGACAGGCTAGACGTGAGTCAGGGTTATCGTTTAACAGCTCAGGTATTTTTAATCGGAATCTGTGAACAATTATGCAGATCTAGATCCCTGCAGCGAGATGTTGCTGCTGAACAGGGCTAAAGAAAATTATTACGGGTGTGCCTATAAAATGTCTAATGCATCAATAAGTGAACGAATGTTCAAGGGAAATCTGGTTTTGCAGATACTGGTTGGCATCATTGCAGGTCTAGCACTTGCGATGATTTCTCCAGAAACCGCAAAATCTTTCGGGCTTTTGGGAAGCCTGTTTGTTAAAGCTTTGAAAGCAGTCGCACCAATTTTGGTATTTGTATTAGTTGCTTCGGCAATTGCTAACCAAAAAGCTGGCCAACAAACCCATATGAAGCCAATTTTGAAGCTTTATATTGTCGGCACACTATCTGCTTCGTTCATTGCAGTTGCATTAAGCTTTGTATTTCCAACCGAATTAGCACTGACTACGGCAAATGTTACAACCACGCCTCCAGAAGGCATTACTCAAGTTCTGAGTAATTTATTATTCAATATCGTGGATAACCCAATTAGTGCTTTGATGAACGCAAACTTCATTGGCATTTTGGCTTGGGCGATTGCTCTGGGTGTTGCGCTACGTCATGGCTCGCAAGCGACCCGTGAAATGGTTGGCGATCTGGCACACAGCGTTTCTTCAATTGTGCGTTTGGTGATTCGTTTTGCGCCTATCGGTATTTTTGGTCTGGTGGCTAACACATTGGCTACCACTGGTATGGGTGCACTGCTGGGTTATGCCTCTTTGTTGTCGGTATTAATCGGCGCAATGCTATTAATGGCACTGGTCGTTAATCCAATTATCGTTTGGAGTCAGATCCGACGTAACCCATATCCACTGGTATTTACCTGCCTACGTGAAAGTGCGGTTACCGCATTCTTCACCCGTAGTTCAGCAGCCAATATTCCAGTTAACATGGGTCTGGCTAAGAAATTAAAACTGGACGAAGACACTTATTCAGTATCTATCCCACTGGGTGCAACGATTAACATGGCGGGTGCGGCAATCACGATTACCGTATTAACCATGGCGGCAGCTCATACTGTTGGCGTTGATGTTGATCTACCGACCGCATTACTGCTGAGCGTTATTGCTGCGGTATCTGCATGTGGTGCATCGGGTGTTGCTGGCGGTTCTTTGCTGTTAATTCCTTTGGCATGTGGCCTGTTTGGTATTCCAAGTGAAGTGGCAATGCAGGTCGTAGCGGTTGGATTTATCATCGGTGTATTGCAGGATTCTGCAGAAACGGCACTGAATAGTTCAACTGACGTATTGTTTACTGCAGCGGTTTGTCAGGCAGCAGCTAAAGCTTCAGAAAGCGTTGAAGTGGTTACCGAGAAAGCTGCCGCATAAAAACTAATGAGTTTTACGTTTTGAAAAAACCCGCTTCGGCGGGTTTTTTTGTATAATCTCCAGTCTGAGCTTCTAGTGTTTGATCGCCAATGCCTGCATTTTCTGGATCTACCTCTCAATTGATAAGTAAGCAACTGACGCAAAAGCTAATTGAGCATTTTGGTCAAAAAACCTATGCCCGTGCGCTGAACTATTTCTATCAGAATATGGTGATTAGTTGCTCGATGAGTCAGGGCGGTTATCACGTAAAAGTGTCCGGCCAGATCAAAGGTTCTGAATCCCAGATTTATCAAGCGAGCTTTAGCGATGAGTATTTATCTGGACGTTGTAGTTGTCCGGTGAGAATAAATTGCAAACACAGTTGTGTGCTATTGCTTCATTTAGCTGCTGAGCAGGGCAGTGATCTGGTTTTTCGATTTTTAAATAAGCAGCTAGATCAGACACCATTATTGCCAGATGAATTGCCAGATGATGATATTTTCGGCGAATCAGATCAGCCGGTTTTTGCTGGCTGGCAAGAAAAGCATGCTTTCGAGCGCTGGAGCAAATTATTACAACAAGCGGCTGACGGAAAAGATAATTCTCAGGCGGGCGCTGCGCAAAATACATCATCTGCTTTTGAGTTAATTCCAGGCTCAGTAAGAACGGGAAAGAAAGAATATCTGCTGTACATGTTAACGGAAGATTTTCCAGGCGACGGTTTGGGGTTAGCTTTAGCTTCCAGCCGAAAATTAAACAATGGCCAACATGGTAAAGCCAAGCCATTAAAAAGAATTAGCGATGGTTTATCTCCTTACTTAGTTTCTCCGTTTGATGAATCCGATCGAAAGTTTTTTCGCCAGATGTACCATGATGATATCTTGCAAATTTTAAAACCAGATCAACCGCCGCGATTATTAAATCGAAGCCCTGATGTGCTATTTGAAATAGCCGAGCAGGCGCGTTTGGTTTTAGATGCCGAGCATTACCCGCAGGTGACCTTTTCAGATCAATCGATTGAGCTTCATGTCGGTTGGTCTTGCGATGAACAGCAAAAGCAAACACCTTATTTTTGTGATGAGCTGAAAACTCAAATCATGATGGTGTTGACTGATCCGCCGTTGGGATTAACCCAAGTCGATGATCAATGCCTGCTCAGCAAAATACAGTTTAACTTCCCCCAAGAAATTTTTGATTTGTTGATGGAAGCGCCGGTGATTCCCCAGGCTTTTTTGCCACAAATTCGTCAGCAATTAAAACAGGCCGGGCTACCCCAAGAACAATTGCCGCCTGACTTGACTTATATTCGATCAGCCCCAAAACCGAAATTGATTTTAGATACGGTGGTGGCGATGCCGGGAATGCCGGTCGATATTGCTGCACGGGCCAAATTGCATTTTGTTTATGGTGATTTACAGACTCAAATTGAATTTTTGGGTTTGGCGGACCAACGCATCGAAGCTGAAATTGATGGTCGCTGCTATGTTCGCGCAAGCAATGAAGAGCAACGGGCAAAAGAATGGTTGTTGAAATTCATGCAAATGGTCGAACCGTCGCATTTGCAACAAGCTGATTATCAGACCGGTGACTTTATTGCGGCCGGTTTGCTTTATCCAAGGGCCGATCAAAAATGGTTGGAGTTTTTTGAGCAGGTTGTGCCGCAATTGCAAGACCAAGGTTGGCAAATTGAAGTGGCAGCCGATTTTCCTTATCAGCTGCTAGAAATTGACGATGATGCTTGGTATGGCAGTTTTTCTGAAGCTCAAGATAACTGGTTTGCCATGGAGCTAGGTTTTGAACTCAATGGTAAAAAAATTGATTTAATGCCGATATTGGCTAGTCAATTACAGTTTTTACCTTCGGCGGAACGACTGGCAACTATGGGTGATAAGCCAGTATCAGTTGCGCTAGGTAATCAACAATTTGCTAAATTACCAGCATCGAGAGTGCGCTTTTTAATTACCACTTTGTTGGAGCTATATGATCCGAGAGGTGTTGGTGTTTTGCCTTCACAGGCTTTGGTGGTCCATGAAGCTGCGCAAAGGTTTGGTCTGAATTTTTCTGGTGGAAAACGACTACAAGAAATAGCACAAAGCCTTAAAGATTTTAAGAAGCTTAAAAATGTTTCGGTACCGCGAACACTTAAAGCAAAATTGCGTGATTATCAGCAACAAGGTTTGAATTGGTTGCAGTTTTTACGTGAAATGGGTTTAAGTGGCCTATTAGCAGACGATATGGGTTTAGGTAAAACTGTTCAGACTTTGGCGCACATTTTAAAAGAAAAGCAACGATTAAAAGATACAATGCTACCGGTGTTAGTAGTAGCGCCCACCAGTCTCATGCATAACTGGCGCAGAGAAACAGAACGATTTGCGCCTTCGCTTAAAGTGTTGCTGCATCACGGAAGTGGCCGTGAAAGATCGCTAGAAAGTATTGCCCAATATGATTTAATTCTGACGACCTATGCCTTGGTCCAGCGAGATGCTGAACTTCTTAAACCGCAAAAGTGGCAAATGCTGATATTGGATGAATCGCAAGCGATTAAAAACCCACTTAGCAAAGCCGGTAAAGCGGTTCGTGAATTACAAACAGATTACCGAATTTGTTTAACTGGAACGCCAGTAGAAAATAATCTTCAAGAGTTATGGAGTCAGTTTGATTTCTTAATGCCTGGTTTTTTAGGTAATAAAAAAAGGTTCGCTCAGCTTTATCGTAAGCCAATAGAGAAAGATGCCGACTTTGCTACTCAGCAACGGTTGGTGCAACGAATCGCCCCCTTTATGTTACGTCGAACCAAAGATTTGGTTGCAACAGAATTGCCGCCGAAAACAGAAATGATTCGTGAAATTGAACTGATAGATAAGCAGCGAGATCTGTATGAAACCGTTCGCTCTGCGATGCAGTTGAAAGTCTTTCAAGAGGTTAAAAACAAAGGTTTGGCACAGAGTCAGATAATGATTCTGGATGCAATGCTAAAAATGCGTCAAGTGTGTTGTGATCCATCATTGGTTAAATTATCGGCAGCTGAAAATGTGCATCAATCTGCCAAGTTAGATGAATTAACTGAATTGCTGGAAGAGCTGCTAAGTGAAAATCGTAAGGTGCTTATTTTCTCACAATTCACCAGCATGCTAGCGATTATCGAGCGAGTACTTCATCGGCGAAAAATTGATTTTGTAAAAATTACCGGTCAAACCAAAGATCGAGATACACCGATACAGCAATTTCAAAATGGCTTAGCTTCGGTATTTTTAATCAGCCTTAAAGCAGGTGGAACCGGTTTAAACCTGACTGCTGCTGATACGGTGATTCATTACGACCCTTGGTGGAATCCTGCTGTGGAAGACCAAGCAACTGACCGAGCACATCGTATCGGTCAAGATAAACCGGTATTTGTTTATCGCTTGGTTGCCAAGGGTACCGTTGAAGAAAAAATGCAGGCAATGCAGCAACGCAAGCGGGCATTGGCAAGTGGGGTGTATTCAGCTGATGGTAAAAGTGCCAGCGCACTTACCGCGGAAGATTTAAAGGTATTATTTGAACCGATGTAACGATTAACAAAAAGATTGAATCAATGAACCTGAACCATTCCAAAATGCAGAATTTGAGGTGGTTCGGGCATAAAATATATCAAGTTCAAGCAAGCCGCTTATCGGTGGCTACACTTTCAAAGACGATAATCGATAGCGACGAAGGATCAGCTATTTTTCTTTGACAAGGACTCGATATGAAAACCTTTCTTGCTGCTGCAATTGCCCTTTCATGCAGTGTTGTTAGCACCGGTTCGGCTCAGGCCAGCGATGCATTTCTCAGTTCAGAACTTTCTAGTGTTAAACCTGGTTGGCAAGGCCAAGCACAGCAGCAAAATGTTGAACTGGATACCAGTCAACAACAATCCTTTGGTTTGAGAATTGGCAAAGTCAGTGAGCAGCGCCGTTATTATTTAGGGTTGCAGTTAGTCAGTGCCGATAAAATCCAAATGACCAGTTTTACCGGCAATCATGATTGGCTGTGGCGTGCAGGTTCAGTTAGTTTTTTCTCGGGGCTGACGGCAGGGGTGGATATCGCCAGTTTTGAGCCAGAACTAAAAGTAGGTTTTCTGAATGATCGCTATCAAATAAAAGCCGACACCGCTTTAGGTTTTGGTTATGGCGGACAAGCAGGTTTTTTGTGGCAACCTAGCAGTCATCTGCAATTAGAGCTGGGATTTCAGTTACGTAAGAGCACCTTGTCTGCAGATATTGAAGTTCAATTGGGTAATGGCTTGCCGGGCAATGCGGATCTGGAAGATTTACAGCGAGCATATATTGGTTTGAATTATCGAATCGACTAAGTGATTGATTGCAAAAAAGGCCTTCTAAACAGTCTTTGTAAATTGTTGGAATGGTTGTTGTGACATTTGATGATAGTAGCCACTGGGAAAGATTCAGCGGCTACTGTCAATTTAATTATTAGATTATTCGGCAGCAGGTTCTTCTTCAGCGGGTGCTTCTTCGGCAGCTGCTTCCTCTTCTGCAGGCGCTAGTGATGCTTCAATCGGTGGTAAGATTTCCTTATCAAGAAATATTTCCAAATCCTTCATCATAATTTCTTTGACTGGTCCCATATCAAACTCATCACCTTCTACACTACCGGCGTTGACTATCTGTACCAGTTCTTTGACGATTTCGGTTAAATCCGAAGAGAGTTTGTCTTTTAATTTAGGCAGAATTAAACCTAGCTGGATTTTGAACGCAATATCATCTGACATTAGAAATTCCTGATTATTTGATCGGCTCTATCAATATAGCAGGGGATTATCAGGTCGAAAGCTCAGTCTGCGGGGCTATTTCAGTCGTCTGATTGTGATATCGATTTTTGGTTATTCATAATAAGGAGCTTACGGATAAGCTAAAGCCCTTATCTAGTTGATTGGTTGCTAGTTTGCTTAGTAGGTTGGCAGATAAGGGCAGCTTTGTAGTGATCTTGAGGATTTAAAAATTTGCTAGCTGAATCACATTTGCGGCAGTTGTTTTATTACCTTTCAAAAGGTTTTTCTAGTGGCTTAATAGTCAATAAGTAAGAAGATCAGGAAACTATCAAATAGGTGATGTTTTGGTTAATTTAACAGCTTCCTGACATTGTTTAATTATTCTGCTGCTGGCGCTTCTTCAGCAGCATCTTCTTCTGCGGATTCTTCTTCAGGGGGTGTTAACTCGGCTTGAATAGGAGGTAGGATTTCTTTATCAAGAAATATTTCCAAATCTTTCATAATGATTTCTTTGATTGGGGCTAAATCAAAAGCTTCATCTTCATCAAGACTACCTGCGCTAACAATTCCCACAAGTTCTTTGATGATTTCGGTTAAATCTGGAGCGAGTTTATCTTTTAGTTTGGGTAAGATTAAGCCCAACTGAATTTTGAACGCAATATCATCTGACATTTTGTAACACTTCCTGATTGATTAATCTGCTGTGACCAAATGGTCGGAGTTTTCATCAAGCAGTCGGAGTTTTGCAAATTCAGAGGGTGAAAACAATTGGCAGAACAAGTTTTTACGTGACGGTAAATCACCTTGAAACAAAAAAATGCTCGATTCAAAGAATACGAGCGTTTGAAAAACATCGGTGCTTATTTACCTTTACCGGCACCTTTCCAGTAATAATAAGTTTTACTGGCGGAATCACATTTACAGCAATCACCGCATTTGTCTGGTGTCGCTTTTGCGATCAAACCTTTACGGATCCAGACCTGCAGCATGCCTTCAATTGCCGAAGGTTGGCTATTGAATTTCAGACTTAGCTGTTCGAGCGTTGCCTGTTGATTGTGATGTAAAAAATCTCTGATATCCGTCAGCATTTTAAGCTCCCTGCTGGTTGATCTGCCAGCGCTTCATCATGCTTAATCCTGCAAGCGACAATACGATTAATCCAGCGACCCAACTCATGCTAATGATTGGCTGAACTGAAATTTGGCTGATTTGATAAAAACCAACTGAAACAATCCAGGCCATGGTGAAGGTCCATGCAGCGGAGAACAGCATCCAGTTTTTACCTGCTTCACGTTGAATGGCACCCAGTGCGGCAACACACGGGGTGTAGAGCAGAATAAATAACATGTAGGCAAAAGCAGCGGCGGCACTTGGGAAAACTGCTTGAATTTCCTTAAAGGTGCCTTTGGTGACTTCTTGCGCTTCGGCTGCGTCGTCTAGTTCTCTACTGGCGGCTAAATCCATCCCTAGCGGGTCAGATAAATTCGCCATTACGTCTTGCAGGTTTGCCGGTATGGTGGCAAACGCCTCAGCGATTGTATCAACCAGTGAAAATTCAGCAGCATCTTCTGGATTAGTTTCGGTTCGGGCATAAAGCGCGTCTAAGGTTCCAACAACGGCTTCTTTGGCGAAAATACCGGTGAAGATGCCAACAGTCGCTGGCCAGTTTTCATCGGTAATGCCCAGTGGGTGGAATGCTGGAGTAATGGCTTTGCCTGCGACGCTCAATATTGAGTTTTCACTGTCGTTGTTGCCAAAGCTGCCATCAGCACCGATAGAACCAACAAAGTTAAGTGCAGCCACTACGATGACGATGGTTTTACCCGCGCCTAATAAAAAGCTTTTGCTGCGCTTCCAACATTGAATCCAGATAGTCGACAAGTTCGGCATATGGTACGAAGGTAACTCCATTACCATCGGACTAGATTGACCGGGCAATAAAGTTTTACGAAGCAAAAATCCGGTTAGCATCGCCATTGCAATACCGGTCAGATAAAGCGCGAACACTACATTTTGACTGTTTTGTGGAAACAGTGCTGCAGCAAATAAGGCATAGACTGGTAACCGAGCACCACACGACATGAAGGGTGCCATCATAATGGTCACTAAACGATCGCGTTCGCGGTCTAATGAGCGGGTTGCAGTAATTGCCGGAACGTTACAACCGAAACCAACTAATAAAGGAACAAAAGCTTTGCCTGGCAGGCCAATAGCTTGCAAGGTTTTATCGATAACAAATGCAGCCCTTGCCAGATAACCAGTATCTTCCAAAAATGATAAAAATAAATAGAGGAAAATAATCACTGGAATAAAGGTGGCAACAGTTTGTAAGCCTGCACCAATAGAAGTGATAATGGTAATTAACCATTCAGGAAAACCAATTGAACCGAGCCATGCGGTTGGTCCATCGACAAATAATGCGCCGGCTGAAATATCGAAAAAGTCGATAAATGCACTGCCGATATTAATACTGAACAGAAACATTAAATACATTACGGTTAAAAATACCGGAATTGCTAACCAGCGATTTAACACCCAACGATCAATTTTTTTTGTGATATCTTTTTTCAAGTCGCGAGTTTTTGAAATTGCAATCTGGCAGATGCCGCCAATATGAGAATATTGTGCATCGGCAATAATAATATCCAGATCTTCAGCTAATTCAGTTTTAATCTGGCTATTCATTGAATCCAAACGCTGCTGTAGACTTTTGGAAACTTTAACTTCTTTAGGTGCGGTGCCTTCCAACAGTCGTAAAGCCAGCCATTCATGGGGAAAGTTATGCTGTGCGTTGATTGGCTGAAGATCAGTTCTTAATTGATTTATTGCATTGGCTAAAACCTCAGGCCATTGCATTCCAAACGGTAATTCTGGGCGCTGGGAAAATGCCTGAATGTGCTGTTTGAGGGTGGCCATACCTTGGTTTTTACTGGCGCTGATGGGCACAACTGGGCAGCCTAATTGTTCAGACAAGGCCTGAGCGTTGACTTCAATACCTTTGCTGGCAGCAACATCGGTCATGTTGAGCGCAACCAGCATGGGTTTGCCCATAGTCAGCAACTGGGTAGTTAAATATAGAGAACGTTCCAGATTACTGGCGTCAATAATGTTCAATACCAAGTCGGCGTTATCGGACAGAACAAAATTGCGAGCAATTTGCTCGTCAATAGCACCTTCTTCAACCGGCAAATCAAGAGAATAAGCGCCGGGTAAATCGGTGAGCAGTGATTCTTGCTCGGCTAACAGAAAACGACCTTGTTTACGTTCAACCGTAACACCCGGCCAGTTACCTACGGTTTGTTTACTGCCGGTGAGGCGATTGAAAAGGGTGGTCTTGCCACAATTAGGATTACCCACTAACGCAATATGCAAGGTACTCATGCTACAGCTGCTCCACTTCAATAACGCCCGCTTCAGCCAGTCTCAAAGAAACCTGCATAACTGTGCGAACCTCAGTTGAAGGATAAACGTCGCCCACTAGGTCGATATACAAGGTGCTCATGCTACAGCTGCTCCACTTCAATAGCGCCTGCTTCAGCCAGTCTCAAGGAAACTTGCGTACCACGAACCTCTATTTGTATCGGATCGCCCATAGGGGCAGTTCGAACGAAGCTAATTTTGGCGCCGGGCGTTATTCCCATTGACAACAATTGCTTGCGATAGCTAGGGCTAGCTTTAGAGAGGCTAATAACACGAGCTTGGTTGCCGGGACTAAGCTGATTGAGCTTCATTGGGGTCGTTGCCTTGAATCACACAAGAATAATAATGATTCTCAGTTTGCGCCAAATGAGAATAATTCCCAATGATGCTAATCAATAAAATTTGCTGCCGATAGCACTGGCAGCAAATTTTATTAGATACAACTGAAGTTACAGCTGAAAAGAATGTTACATCAGTTGTTTATATCGGTTTTTTTGATTGCGGAAGAATAGCGTTCAGGGTTGATTTGATCGAAGTAATCTCTAAAGGAAGGTAGTGCTTGCTTGAGTCGACCAAAGTCAGTCTTGTCCATTACCAGCACTAGGCTATCTTCCAAGGCGGTGACTACACCGGTGGTAGCTACTTGGTTCTCCAGTATTTTTTCACCCCAGTGATCGCCCGCACCAATCTGTTTTACAAATTCTTGTTGATCATCTGTGGCAGCAATGCGCATTTCAAGCTTGCCCGAAACCACGATATGTAATCCATCTAACAGTTGATTCTGGTCAAACACCAATTCTCCGGCTGAAAAGTGCATGTATTTACAGCCAGAACCTGATGCTTGCTGAACCTGCACAATGGTTCTTGGCAAGAAATAATCATAAAACCAGTTAAGGCCGACACGAAGTCGAGTGGCGAAGCCAGGCAAAAGGGCAATATAAAAGCTGCGCCATAATAGCCAGGCAAAAAGCCCTGACATATTAATGCCAAACATACTGGCAACACCGGAATAGTTGCCGAGCGATGCCAACATGCCGCGAGGCGTGAAGGTAAATGCCGTCATGGCTTTGCCTGACTCTAATGCATGAATATTCTTTGCCAACTGACTAGCTTCGCGCACCGTGAACTGTGCGGTGGGTGGAGCAAAGTCAGTTCTTTCGGTTGGCTGATCTTTTAACGGCACCAATGCGGTGTCACCCAAAGACCAAATATTGGATTGCCCTTCAACTTGTAAATGTCGATTAACGCAAATTTTACCGTGTTGCTGGGGCAAGTCGATTTTGCGAATAAAAGGAGACGGGCCGTTGCCGATGGTGCAAACGATGGTTGAGGTGTTTAGCTTTTTGCCGCTACCAAGCGTTAAAGTCGTTGCCGATGCAGATTTAACCCCTTCGTGTAATAAAATTTCAACGCCACGTTTTTCCAGTTTTTCTCTGGCGTATTGGCTGAGCTTTTCAGGTAGTTCCGGTAAGATTCGAGCACCCGATTGGACCATGATGCACTCAACATCATCCTTATTAATATTGGGATAAAAACGCAGGGTGCGTTGAATCATTTCTACCATTTCACCAATGGTTTCAACACCAGAAAATCCACCGCCAGCCACTACAAATGTCAGCATGCGCTTTTTAATCACTTCATCTTCAGTCACGTCAGCTAGCTCAAGGCACTGAATAATATGATTTCTAAGTTGGTGGGCATCGGAGAGGTTTTTCATGGTTAAGCTGTGCTGTTCAAAACCATGAAACGATTCAAGGTTAGTCACCTGACCGGTTGCAAGTATCAGATGATCATATGCGATTGGGATTAATACTCGCTTGCGCCCTTGCACCACGATTAATTGTTTTTTTTCTGTATCGACATCGACCACTTCTGCCTGACGGACTTTTACTTTGGGCAGTAACAGGCGAAGTGGAGATACCGCATCTTGAACATTGATAGTGCCAGAAGCGACTTCAGGCAATAGCGGTTGGAAAACAAAATAATTATTTTCACTGATTAATTCGATTTGGTACTGATCACCCGATAATTTTTGTAGTTGTTGGGCGGCAAATACACCACCAAATCCACCGCCGGCTATTACAATCCGTTTTTTCTGCATCTTTTACTCTCCTTTAGCTATGTAGGTTAAGGTAGCAGTCAGGGGAGAAAGTTCAGGTTGAACAGATAAATAACAAAGGGTCTTGTTATTTATCTAGCAGGTGCTGGGCTGCAACCAGATGCCGAGCATCCGCATTACTGTTGTGCTGCTTGTTTTTAAAAAATCAAATAAAAGAAGTGGGTGTAGCGGAGAGGTGTATATCAATTATTTGTTGTTGGAAATAAAAACGCCCAGCAAGGGCTGAGCGTTTTTATTGATCTGCAAACAAAAATTACTACTTGTAATTCACAGTTACAGTTTCAAATGGAAGAACATTAACTTGTTCACTTGCTAATGTCTTGGCTTTGAAGTAATCGATGATAGTTTGTGAATCCATATTGCAGTTATTGCCATCAGCTTTGCAATCAACTGATTCGCCTTCCTTGTAAACGGCATAGTATTTGTGGCTGGCATCATATTCTGTAACAGGGACTTTGTTACCTTCTGAATTTTTATACAGATAGCTAACTACGGATTGAGCTTTATATGCATCACCTGCTTTTGCAATATCTACACGCTCGGGTGATCCAATCTGAGCATTCATAATTTCACTCCAACCATCACGACCATTGGAGTTATAGTTACCTAAGACCACTGTGTACTTGGTCGCATCTTCCAGTGGCTGCCAGTCTGGAGAAGCAACAGTACCCATGTTGACTTTCACATTACTCAATTCACCAGTAGCATCAACACGTTCGCCGCTTTCCATGTATGCCTTAGCTGTCTCAGTAAAGGTATACATCATGCCGCCAACGTAAGGGAATTTACCTGCGTGAGGGCTATCTGTAGCATCCATTGGCAGTGTTGGAGCAATGGTACTGGCAATCAATTTTTGGATTTCTGCGCCAGTCATGTCGATAACTGACATTTGAGTGGTGTAAGGATAGATATCGAACTTGGCTGTACCTTCTTTAAAGTCGCCGTATTCGAAGCCCTTGCGAACACCACCGGCAGGTGCAAACGAAATGTGAACTTTTTTATTGTTTAAAGCAACTTGAACTGGAGTGCTGTTAGCCCAATCCAAGATACCTTGAGCAATGATTGGAGCCGCGTCTGACCCGTGGTTATCCGAGCCTTTTTCGCCAGGGCGACGAACATGAGCAATATCATTAGCTACTTCACCAACTACTGCACCATAAGCAGCATCAACAGTAGGTTTATACTCTGAATTGATGCGTGCTCGCAGTGTTGCGTTTTCTTCTGTAAGTTCAATTCGCTTGCTTGAACCAATGAATTCAACTACTGCATCACGAGGGTCACCAGCTAATTTGTTTTCATCAGAGCGAATAGTTGATGAGTAGAAAACCTTATCTGATAAAAGGGTGTTGTTTCCTACGCAAGACTCAACTTCACCATATTGGTTGAATTTGATTTTTACCTTGCCAATTGCTTGAGCATATTCACCAGCTTGTACAATACATGCGCCATTAACCATTTGCGCATATTGGCCAGTATCACCTTTACCTAAGTCAGTGAAATCACCCAGTAATGTGTGAGAGTGGCCACCAACAATTACGTCTACACCAGTGGTGCCTTTAGCTACTGCGATATCACGTGACATGCCAATGTGAGTCAGTAGGATAATGTTATGAACGCCGTCAGCTTTTAGTTGATCAATTAGCTTTTGAGTAGTTTCTATTTCACTTTGGAAAGTTACACCAGCAGTTTTGTCAACGATTCCTGGCATATCTTCAAGAACAAGACCAATAACGGCGATAATTTTTTCGCCTGCATCTGCGCTTTTTGCAGTATCAATCTTGCGTTTGACAACGCCATCAAATGCAAATAACTGGTATGGCTTTAGCTTGTTTGTATCAGCAGTTGCAAGTTTAGTATCTCCGGATACATCGATATTTGCTGCAACAACAGGGAATTCAACAGCACTAATAAAGTCCAGAAGTTTCTGGTTGCCGCCGTCAGCTTCATTTTCAGTTAAATCGAATTCGTGATTGCCTAAAGCCATCGCATCTAATTGCATGCGAGACAGTAAATCAGCGTTTGCCGCACCATCAAATTGCTTGAAGTATGCAGACCCCTGCCAAGCATCGCCACCATGTAAAAATAGCATCGGGGTTTGCGCAGCAGCACTTTGCGCACGAGCTTCATTTGCCGCTTGCATAATGCGAGGGTAGCCGCCGAAATTAGTGTATATAGCTGTACTTTCAGAGCCAGGCTTAAAGCTGGATCTCACTGGGTCAAAGCTAGAGTGGGTATCATTTACATGAGCAATGTCTAGCTCAAAGGCATCTTGAACGATAACTTTTTCGTTCTTGTTGTCATTGTTGCTATTACAACCAGCAACCATTAATGATGCTGCAATCAGTGTTAGTGGAAATAACTTCTTCATCTAAAATTTCTCCCCCAGAGAAAATGAAAATTGCATGGCTCACATGCATGGTTTGGCAGTCTACGATGATCTTGTTTCAATTAATTGACCGACAGCATATTTTATTCTGCAGCCATTACTTGACAATTCCAAAGCAAGACGTGACGAACTACCATACAAAAGATTTTTGGGAGGAAAGTTATGTTTTTTTTGTGTTGTTGAGTTGTTATTAGTTTGATGTCTTTTGCAAACAATGACTTATATTAACTCACATTTATTTTGTTGATGTTACTTTATAACAAACGTATCGAACGGCTGAATTGTGATGTATGTCATGCTTTTGTCGCTTATATCAATTGACGCAGGGCACGAAATACCCTGCATCATAAAAAAGACAGAAAACTAGCCTTCTAAGCCTTTTCCCGCACTTTTTGCAGTGATTAATTCAATCTTGTAACCATCGGGGTCTTCAACAAAAGCAATTTCGGTTGAGCCGCCTTTAACAGGTCCGGGTTGGCGAACAATTTTTGCCCCTGACGTGGCAATTTTGTCGCAAGCGCTATAAACGCTTTCCACTTCTATTGCTAAGTGACCAAATGCGGTTCCATGGTCATAACTGTCAGTTCCCCAGTTATAGGTGAGTTCTAAAACCGTATTTTCAGATTCATTGCCATAGCCCAGAAAAGCCAGAGTATATTGATATTCCTTGTTTTCTGAAGTCCGTAATAATTTCATGCCTAAGACATCGGTATAAAACGCTATAGATTTTTCAAGGTTGGCGACTCTGAGCATAGTATGTAGTAGGCGCATAAATTTTTCCTTCATTCATGGGTTTTGGCTGGTATTAAATCATACAAGAGCATCTGAATATGACGTATTAAAAAGGCCGCGTTAAAGCGACCTTTTTAATACTGTTATTAATAATATGGACTTTAGATGGTTAAGTTAATTGGCCAAATCGGGCTAATTTCCAACGTGCCTGTTGTTCTTCAAAAGCTGCTTTTAATTCATTAGCTTTTTGTTTTAGATCGGTTGCTTGCCACTGCTCTTTATACTGCTGTTTTAAATCTTCAAGCTGATCCATTTTGCCTTCTAGCCACTGTTGGCGAAATTGACTCCATTCACGCAGAGACTCCATCACTGCTTGGTATTGAGCCTCCAGCTTTTCTCTAGCCTGTTGGCCTTTTAATCGTTTGCTGGCATTTAAATACTGAGTTTCGATTTTAGCTCGTAGTATTTTAAATTCACTGGTGCGTTTTAGATTTGAAGTTAAGCCGATTTTCGAACAGCTCCAAATCATCCATTTGGTTGGATCGAACTGCCACCAGTGAATGCCGTTGCGGTAGTCGAATTGAAAAATATGGTGAAAGTTATGATAGCCCTCGCCATAAGTCAGTAGCGCCAAAAAATCGTTATCTTTGGCGGTGTTCTTATCGGTATAAGGCTGACGGCCCCAAATATGAGCCAGTGAATTGATAAAGAAAGTAAAGTGCTGATTTAGAACCACTCGCAGCAAACCTGCCAGTAGTAACATGCCCCAGATATCGCCATTCAGCCAGCCAAGAAACATCGGCAATGCGATGTTAATTACGGCTAACAGCGGCAAATAGAGCTTGTGTTGCCAGATTACGATAGGGTCTCGCTTCAAATCCTGTAATTTGGAAAAGTCCGAAGTGAGCGGATCATAATCACGCAACATCCAACCGATATGGGAATACCAGAAACCACGGGTTGCGGCGTAGGGATCTTTTGCCGGATCATCGACGAAAGCATGGTGTCTTCTGTGTCCACCAGCCCAGTGCAGAATACTGTTTTGAACCGCTGCGCCACCCCAAATTGCCAGCCATAAACGAAGCAACCAATGGGCTTCAAAGGCCTTGTGTGACCACAGTCGATGGTAGCCAGCAGTAATCCCGGTACCGGTAAACAGCATGAACAAGCCCATGGTTGTCCATTCCACGGCATCAAAGCCATAGCTGAAGCCATACCAAGGAATCAGTGTCACAGTTGCCAGAGTTGTAATAATAAAGAACAGGGTTGTTAGCCATATACGGCGAGGCTTTTCCATGGAGTGTCTCTTTGTTATGTAATGCAGCAATTACAGTGTAACCGGATCGATAACGATGAAACAGAGTAAAAGCGATATTGAGTGACCAGTCGGTTTAAGTCGAGTTGTAGGCTTGATAAGTCTAAGGCGCAATCAGGCACTTTTGGAACATATCGCTAGAAGTCTGATTTCGCTGTGTGCCCCACAAGGAAGTGGGAAATGCCGAAAAATGTATGGAACATTTTCGGCCTCATCAAATCTACGCTGAGTGCTTAAAACGGCTCAAGTATTACTTGATAAATTTAGATAAATCAGACGTTAGAACGGCTTGTAAACAATAAGCTGCAAAGGACATAGTGGTGTTGAGCTTTAAACCTATTCAGTTTTTTCTTTGAACTCACACAGATCTTCAATAATACAACTTCCACAACGAGGCTTTCTGGCGATGCAGGTATAGCGCCCATGCAAAATCATCCAGTGGTGTGCATCGAGCAAGAACTCTTTGGGTAAAAACTTCATCAGGTTCTTTTCAACTTCCAGAACGTTTTTACCGGGTGCGACTTTAGTTCGATTGGAAAAACGGAAAATATGCGTGTCGACGGCCATAGCGATTTGGCGAAACGCAGTATTTAATACAACATTGGCAGTTTTGCGCCCAACACCGGGTAATGCTTCTAAATCTTCTCGGTTATCCGGCACTTGGCTGTTGTGATTTTCAATCAGTTGCTGGCACAGCTTGATGACATTTGCCGACTTGGTGTTATATAAACCAATGGTTTTGGTGTATTCCTTTAAGCCATCCAAGCCCAGTGCAAAAATTGCTTCGGGTGTATTGGCGATTGGATAAAGCTTTCGAGTGGCTTTGTTAACGCCCGCATCAGTTGCCTGTGCAGAAAGTACCACGGCAACTAATAGTTCGAAGGTGGAGTTATATTCCAGCTCGGTTTGTGGGTTTGGGTTTTCAGCACGTAACCGCTGAAATATTTCAGTTCTTTTTTGTTTATTCATAACCTACTTAACTTCGACTACTTGCGGCTCGGTATTGAATAGTTCGGCTCTAGCTTGTTTTTGCTTACGCTTCTGATCCAGCCAGTTCTTTCCAGCAATTAAAAAGCCTAAACCGAGGAAGGCACCTGGCGGTAAAATGGCGAATAAAAAGCCTGGATAGTCAGCACCAAAAACGCTCATTTTCCAATCAGCAGCAAATTCGCCCAGTAATAAATCCATGCCATCAAATAGGGTGCCTGCGCCTAATATTTCGCGAATTGCACCCAGCAATACCAATACCAGAGCAAAGCCCAAGCCTTGCATTAAGCCATCGATAAACGACGGTAGTAGCTTGTTTTTTGAAGCAAAGCCTTCGGCGCGCGCCAAAATAGTACAGTTGGTGACAATCAATGGAATGAAGATACCGAGGTTTAAATACAGCTCATAGGTAAAAGCATTCATTAACAGTTCGATGGCCGTTACAAAGGCTGCAATCACTAGTACGAATATTGGCACTCTGATTTCATCAGGAACAAAATTACGGATTAATGAAACAGTAGTGTTAGACATCACCAAGACAAAGATAGTCGCCAGCCCCATGCCCAAACCATTGACTACGCTGCCGGACACCGCCAATAAAGGACACAGGCCAAGAATTTGCACCAGAGCCGGGTTATTGCTCCACAAGCCTTTTTCGCTGATTTGCGCTAACGATGGACTAGCCATGGTTATTGTCCTCGCTGGTTAATCCATTTGATGCCGTTTTTTTCTGATTGTTTTCTAATGCAGGTTGAGCAAAAAATGCTTTTTGGTTGGCTTGGAAATATTCCAAGCTGCGGCGAACAGCACCGACAACTGCTCTTGGAGTAATCGTCGCACCGGTAAATTGATCAAACTGGCCGCCATCTTTTTTTACCCGCCAGCCTGAAGGTGTTGGGTTGCTCAGACTTAAACCATCAAAGCTAAGCATCCAATCATTTTTCCGTAACTCAATTTTATCGCCTAACCCCGGCGTTTCCTTATGGCTGACTACTCGGGCACCGGCTAAGCTGCCATCGGTATAAACACCAACTGATAATTGTATCGGGCCGCCGTAACCATCGGGTGCGCTTGGGGTAAATATAGCGGCGACCGGTTTGCCAGAGTTCAGCAATGGAAATACAGTAATTTCACCACCAAGGCTTTGAACGTTCAATGTGAATGCTTCAGAAACCGGATCGTTGTTATAAAGGTTCGCTGGAATCAATGCTTGAATGTTTAACTCAATAATTCGGCGCTTTTGCGCCGCAATAGGTTCAATGGTTGCTTTATTAACCACCGCTAAAACAGCGGTAGTAATTAATGCGAACACCGCCAGAATTAAGGCGTTTCGAGAGATAGAAATAATCATATTTTCTCTTGTTCCTTTCTGGTTAGTGGCCGTAGGCACGAGTTCGGGTTAAATGATCAATTGCTGGTGCTGCCATATTCATTAGCAAGACTGCAAAAGCGACAGCGTCTGGATATTGACCAAAGCTACGAATCAACCAAATCAGCAAGCCAACTCCTGCACCAAAAATCAAACGACCTTTTGGTGTGGTGGATGCAGAAACTGGGTCGGTGGCAATAAAGAAGGCACCGAGCATGGTGCCGCCGCTAAACAAATGCATTAACGGTGAGGCAAATTGGTCAGGGCTGAATGCATAAAACAAAGTTGCCGGAACCAATAAACCGAGCAACACCGCTAACGGAATTCGCCATTCGATCACCCTGCGGCTCAACATATAAATGCCGCCAAGCAACAATGCCAGGTTAATTAATTCCCAGCCACTGCCGCCAACCCAGCCAAAAATAGGTTGCGTGATAATTTCACTAGTGGTTTGGCCGTTAATTAAACCGGTGCGCAAACTATCTAATGGTGTTGCCATGGTGAATGCATCAATCGGCTGGCCATTAAAACTACTGCTAAAAGTAATCTGCGCTGCTTGCAGTAAGTTAGGTTGTAACTCACCAACGCCAATCGGCGCTAACCAGCTGGTCATTTGTACCGGAAATGAAATCAGCAGCAAGACATACCCGGCCATTGCCGGATTAAAAGGGTTATTTCCCAGTCCACCATATAACTGTTTGGCGATGGCAATAGCGAATACAACACCCACCACCGTCAGCCACCAAGGTGCAGTCGGCGGAATGGCGATAGCCAGCAATAATGCGGTGAGTAGGGCGCTACCATCTTTTAAGAAAAATCTAACTGGGCGCTGGCGCTGGCGAAGCATTATGCCTTCAACTAACAAAGCGGTGCCCATGGCAATCGCTAAATTGAACAGCACACCGAAACCAAATTGCCACAGCATAATCGCAATGGCAGGTACCGCCGCTAGCATCACTTGGCGCATGATCCAGCCAGTGTCTCTTCTGCCATGGGTATGAGGTGAAGATCTAAAGGCAAACATCTATCAAGACTCCATGGCCGTAGTTTCGGCCTCTAACTTTTTATTGGCTGCTAGCGCCTTGTTTTCTGCTTCAATAGCAAGTTTGCGTAATTCAGCTGCATTATCGGCATTTTCCGCCTCAGCTTCATCGGCTAGTTTGGCTGCCTTTTTCGCTTTGGTTCGGGCAATTGCCGCTGCTACTTTGAATGCTTTGATATCCACAGCAGGTTTATCTGCTACAACCGGTGATGGTTGAGCGGCATTTAAAGCTTGGTCTGCTTGATCTGATTTTTGCTGCGCATCAATAGCTAATTTACGTAATTCAGCTGCGTTATCGGCATTTTCTGCCTCAGCTTCATCGGCTAGTTTGGTTGTTTTTTTCGCTTTAGTACGAGCAATCGCGGCTGCAATTTTCAACGGTTTAAGGTCTACCGCAGCTTTATCTGTGGCTGCTGGTACTGCTTGAGCCGCATTTAAAGCTTTATCTGATTGATCCGATTTTTGCTGTGCATCAATAGCTAATTTACGTAATTCAGATGCGTTATCGGCATTTTCTGCCTCAGCTTCATCGGCTAGTTTGGTTGCTTTTTTCGCTTTAGTACGGGCAATTGCTGCTGCAATTTTCAGTTGTTTTAGATCTGCGCCAGCGGCTACTGGGGCCGCTGGTGATTTAGGTTGTAACTGAAGCTGTGATTTTTCGGCATCTTCAAAAGCCTTGGTTGCGACATCGGCTTTGTTTTGCATTAAATCAGCTGCTTTTTTTAATGCTGGGGCGTTTCCAGCATTAGTTGCTTGTGCATCATCAGCCATTTTTGCCGCTTTTTTTGCTTTGGTACGAGCAATAGCTGCGGCAGATTTCAGCAGTTTAAGGTCAACTTCAGGTGAATCCTGAGGCTGTAATTTTTCGGCTGCTTCATATTCTTTAATCGCTTTATCTGCTTTTTGCTGGGCATCTAAAGCGAAGCGGCCCAGCTGCTGGGCATCGTCACGTGCTTCGCTCTCGGCTTCTTCGGCAGCCTTAACTGCTTTTTTAGCTTTGGTGCGAGCGATCGATGCGGCAGTTTTTAATGCTTTTAGATCAGGTGCATTATCTTTTTCAGTTTGCTGAATTGCTGAAGCTAATTGCTGTTCTTTAGCGGCCACGGCAGATTGTGCGGTGGCGACTGCCGCTTCGGCGTCGGTTAACGCTTGGCCAGCGTCTTTGGCTTTATCTAATTCGCGCTGAACTTTCTTCAATTTGGTTCGAGCAATGGCCAGCTCGGTTTTCAACTTGCCCGGACTCACACCCGCATTGGCAGCTGCGGCTTTCTTTGCTTTAGTTCGGGCTAAAGCGGCGGCCACTGGGTCAAGTGACGCAGAGTCGAGAGGCGCGGATTCTATAGAACTGGTATCGCCAGAAGCTGCTGCTTCTTCTGCGGCTGTTTTGGCAGCTAACTGAGCTTTGCGTTTTTCAGCCATCAGACGATGTTTTTCAGCTTTTTGCTGTTTTTCCAATTCAATTCGTGCTTCACGTTGGTCGTGACGCATTTTTGCGTGTTCAGCTTTGTCTTTTTCTACCTGCAATACTCGAATTTCATTTTTCGAGTAGCGGTAATATTGCACTAGCGGAATGTTGCTTGGGCAAACCCAAGCGCAAGCACCACATTCAATGCAATCAAATAGATTATGTGCTTGAGATTTTTCAAAAGATTTACTTTGAGCAAACCAGAAAAGCTGTTGCGGCAGCAAATTGGCCGGGCAAACTTCGGCACATTGACCGCAACGAATGCAAGGCATTGCGGATTCTTGTGACGGCATTTCTTGTTCGGTAGCAGCAATAATACAGTTGCTGGTTTGGGTCAGCGGGGTATCGGTGTCTTTGACGGCAAAACCCATCATCGGCCCGCCCATTACCAGTCGAGATACCTTTTGGTAATCTGCTTTGGCTCGTGTTAGCAGCCAATCAGTTGGAGTACCCAAAAGTGTAATGTAGTTACCCGGCGATTTAATGGCTTCGCCGGTCACAGTGATATAACGGCGCGTTAATGGCTTGCCTATAACGATAGCGTCATAAACTGCAGCGGCGGTGGCAACGTTTTGTACCACAACACCTAATTCAGCCGGTAATTTGCCGCTAGGCACTTCTTTACCAGTGAGGATTTTAATCAGCTGCTTTTCACCGCCACTGGGGTACAAGGTCGGAATAGTCACTTGGGCAAAGGCCGAATTATTTAATTGGGCCAATGCGGTTTGAATCGCAGTAATTGCTAGTGGTTTATTATCTTCAACTGCCAATAAAACCGTTTCCGCACCGGATAAATGCTGCATGATTTCAATGCCACGCAACATATCTAGCGTGCGCTCGCGCATTAAAAGGTCATCAGAGGTTATATAGGGCTCACATTCAGCACCGTTAATAATTAAGGTGCTAATTGGGTGTTGCGGTAATCCTTTCAGTTTGACTGAAGTGGGAAAACCAGCGCCGCCCATACCGGCAATGCCGCTTTGACGAATTCGATCTAATAAAACATTTCGATCTTGATTGGCATAATCATCAATCGGTTGCAGCGCAAGTTGTTGGTCCGATCCATCAGGGATTAAAACAAAGCACTTGCCGCGAATGCCAGCCGGAGTTGGCATTGGATGATCTTCAATGGCTTGAATCTGACCAGAAGTCGGCGCAATCACCGGCAAACTGATTGGCCCAGATGCCTCTGCAATCACTTGTCCACCAATCACCTTGTCGCCAATGGCAACGAGGGGCTTGGCTGGGTTACCTATTTGCGGCTTGAGCGGCAACAATAAGCGGTCTGGCATACCAGCAATTTCACTGGCTTTGCCATTCGATAAATGCTTTTGCTGCGCAGGGTGTATGCCACCGTGAAACTTGTGAAGTTTAATTGGACTCAACTGCTGGCTCATATTTGCTTCACCGGGATCATGCCGGGTTTTTGGAAGGTCTGTTCCGGCAATGGCCACTGCCATGGCTGCTTGATTTCAACGATGTCAATACAGTCAACCGGACAAGGCTCGATACATAAATCACAACCGGTACATTCTGATTCGATCACCGTATGCATTTGCTGTGCTGCACCAACAATCGCATCGACCGGACAGGCCTTGATGCATTTGGTGCAGCCAATACATTCATCTTCTCGAATGAATGCCACGGTTTTTTTGGCCGGTTGACCGTCGCCAGCATCGGCAGCCAAAGGTAGCACTTCACGATCGAGTAGATCGGCTAATGCCGCAATGGTCGCTTCTCCGCCGGGCGGGCAACGATTAATCGCTTCGCCATTGGATATCGCTTCGGCATAAGGTTTGCAACCGGGATAGCTACATTGACCGCATTGGGTTTGCGGTAATTTATCATTGATCTGGTCGACAATCGGACTGCCTTGAACCTTAAAGCGAATCGCTGCATAACCCAGCAAACCACCAAAGCACAGAGCTAGCCCGCCCAGAGCGACTAGCGGATTGATCAATGTCTGCAATGCTTCCAGCATCAAGACAACTCCTTATAACAGTTAGGCAATGCCTGCAAAGCCCATAAAGGCTAAAGACATCAGGCCTGCTGTCACCAGACCGATCGCGGGGCCTTTGAAAGAATCTGGCACATCTGCCACGTTGATTCTTTCTCTCATGGCCGAAAACAGGCTGAGCACTAAGGTGAAACCTAATGCGCCGCCAAATCCGTAAACAAAGCTCTGTGCCAAGCTGTGTTGCTGTTGAATATTCAACAAGGCAACGCCTAAAACGGCACAGTTGGTGGTAATTAATGGCAGGAAAATGCCCAACACCTGATGTAACAAAGGACTGGTTTTGGCAATCACCATTTCGGTAAAGCCAACTACCACTGCGATCACCAGAATAAAACTTAAGGTACGCAGAAATTCCAGCCCTAAAGGCAACAGCAAATACTGATTGACTAGATAGCTACACACTGAAGACAGTGTCAGCACAAAAGTAGTCGCCAAGCCCATGCCAATGGCGTTTTCCAATTTATTGGAAACGCCCATAAACGGACACAAACCGAGAAACTTGACCAGTACAAAGTTGTTCACCAGTACCGTGCCAATCAGCAATAAAACAAAGTCAGTCAAACTCGCCATAAGTCCGCCAAATTGCCAGCCGTAATTAGCTGGTGCGCGTCTATGTTAGTGGTTGATCAAAAATGGTGAAGGATCGATTCGTTATAACGTTATCGAAAAACTGTTATATAAAACCAACCCCTTATTCTTTGAGGCTATATAGAGGCTCAAACATTATTCGATGCAACCAATCAATATGTCGTTGGTAACTAATGAAATAACAAGGGGATAGTAACCCCTTGTTATGTAGTTTGTCATCAGCAGATTCGCATGCCTGGCTCGGCGCCGTCGTCTGGATTCAAAATCCAAATATCTTTTCCGCCAGGGCCAGCAGCCAAAACCATACCTTCGGAAACACCAAATTTCATTTTCCGGGGGGCTAAATTTGCCACCATGACCGTTAAGCGACCTTCTAATTCTTCCGGACTATAAGCAGATTTGATGCCAGCCAGCACATTACGGCTTTCACCGCCCAGATCCAGCGTTAGTTGCAGTAGCTTGCCTGCACCTTTTACATGCTCGGCTTTGACGATGCGCACAACGCGTAAATCGATCTTGGCAAAATCAGCAAATTCAATTTGATCCGAAATTGGGTCATCGGCCAATGGACCGGTCGCTTTCGGTGCTTCAGCTTCTGCCATTGCGGTAATTTCAGCCTGACTTTGCGCCATCATCGCAGCAACCTTATCGCCATCTACCCGGGTCATTAAAGGCTTGAATTTGTTAACGCCATGGCTAGACAACAAGTTTTGGCTATCGCTCCATTGCATCGGCGCAACATTCAAAAATGCTTCTGCCTTTTCAGCTAGGTTAGGTAGCACCGGCTTTAAATAGACCATCAGCAAGCGGAACAAGTTAATACCAGCACTACAGATATCCTGTAATTGCTGATCCTGACCTTCTTGCTTGGCGACAACCCATGGTGCAACTTCATCGATCCAGACATTGGCTTTGTCTGCCAGCATCATTATTTCACGCATTGCTTTAGAGTATTCGCGGTTTTCATACAGCTCGGCAATTTTCTCGCCTGCTGCGATAAATTCACTGCTCAGCTCGGGTGCAATATCGTTGGCAGATAACTGACCATCGAAACGCTTCTTAATGAAGCCAGCACAACGACTTGCCAAGTTAACTAGCTTGTTAACCAAGTCAGCGTTGACGCGCTGAGTGAAATCTTCAGTGTTGAAATCAAGATCTTCAACACGATTGTTCAGCTTAGCTGCGTAGTAATAACGCAGATATTCTGGATCCAAATGATCCAAATAAGTACGGGCACTAATAAAGTTGCCGCGGGACTTAGAAAGCTTTTCGCCATTCAGAGTTAAATAACCATGAACATTGACGCTGTTCGGCTTGCGGTAACCAGCACCTTCCAGCATTGCTGGCCAAAACAGGCAATGGAAATTGATAATGTCTTTACCAATGAAGTGATGGACTTCGCAGTCGCTGCCTTCTTTCCAGTACTCGTCAAAGTTCAGGTCGTCACGCTTCTCACACAGATTTTTAAAGCTGGCCATGTAGCCAATCGGTGCATCCAACCAAACATAGAAATACTTGCCTGGCTCACCAGGAATCTCAAAGCCGAAATAGGGTGCATCGCGAGAGATATCCCAGTCTTGCAGGCCAGAATCCAGCCACTCTGACATCTTGTTGGCGATTTCATCAGAAATGCTACCGCTGCGTGTCCAGTCTTTCAGCATGTCGCCAAAATCACTTAGCTTGAAGAAGAAATGCTCTGAATCTTTTTTGATCGGTGCTGCGCCCGACAAAACTGAATAAGCATCTTTCAAATCAGTTGGCGCGTAAGTAGCACCGCACTTGTCGCAGTTATCGCCATACTGATCTGCTGCGCTACATTTTGGGCAACCGCCTTTAATGTAACGGTCTGCTAAAAACATTTTCTTTTCAGGGTCATAGGCCTGGCTGATTGAGCGACTGGCAATATGACCTTTCGCTTTCAGTGCCAGATAAATTTCACTGGAAAGTTGACGGTTTTCTTCCGAATGCGTGGTGTGATAGTTATCAAATGCCACTAGAAACTCACCAAAATCAGCTTTACGATCTAGGTGGATTTGCGCCAGTGACTGTTCAGGCGTAATGCCCATTTTCTCGGCATGCAGGCTAATCGCAGTACCATGCGCATCGTCGGCGCAAACATAAGTACACATATGGCCACGCATTTTCTGAAAGCGAGACCAAATGTCGGTCTGAATATATTCAACCAAATGACCGAGGTGGAGCGGCCCATTTGCATAGGGCAAGGCACTAGTGACCAGAATTTTTCGCTGTTGCGCTGACATGTATTATCCGAGCTGAAACGGTGATAACAAAGGGCGAACAATATACTCCTTTAGGGGGCTGGTTTCATCTTTTCCCTTGTTTCGATCTGCGCTGTGCGCTTGTTAGGTTGATTTCAATCAGCAGCTGGTTGGATCGTTTGCTCTGACAGGGATAGAATGCCCGCACCCGATTCTATTGGTGATTAATCTTCATGTCAGATGCGTACCAGTTGTTGAGCCTTCAGTTGGCTAAAATTAGTTTTCCACTTTTAGATTGTCCGCTTGATCAGCTAGCTGATATCGAGCATGCCCAGCTTGAAAGCAAAAAGCTCAGTGCAAAAATTACTTTGAAAGTCCCTTCTCAGCAGTTTCTAGCTCAGTTGCAGCAGCAATTAACCTCGCAGCTGCAAGCGTTACCTGAAATTGAGTCGGTTGAGTTATCTTTGAAATGGCAGGTGGTTGCTCAAGCGACTAAAAGCGAAGGCAAGCTGGCACAAGTTGCCAATATTGTGGCAATTGCTTCGGGAAAAGGTGGTGTTGGTAAATCAACCACAACGGTGAACTTGGCGCTGGCGTTTGCTGCCCAGGGTGCCAAAGTTGGCGTGTTAGATGCTGATATTTACGGCCCTAGCCAACATCGCATGTTAGGCATTAAACAAGGCCCGCAAGTTACTGAAAGTAACAGCATGATTCCGGTCGAAAACTATGGCGTAAAAGCCATGACGATGGGCGTGTTAGTCGAAGAAGATAACCCGATGGTGTGGCGTGGCCCTATGGCCAGCGGTGCATTACTTCAGTTAATCAATGAAACTGAATGGGGTCAGCTGGATTATTTGTTTGTTGATATGCCACCCGGCACCGGTGACATTCAACTGACCTTGTCGCAAAAAGTGCCGGTTTCCGGTGCGGTAATTGTTACAACACCGCAAGATATTGCTTGCATTGATGCACGTAAAGGCTTGGCAATGTTTGAAAAAGTCCAGGTGCCAGTATTGGGCGTGGTCGAAAACATGAGCACTCATATCTGTTCAAGTTGTGGCCATGCTGAACCAATTTTTGGTGAAGGTGGTGGCGAAAAAATGGGCGAAGATTTCAATGTATCTTTGCTAGGGCGATTACCATTGGCATTAGCGATTCGTCAGCAGTCTGACGAAGGTAAACCGACCGTTGTGGCAGAACCTGATAGCGCAGCGGCGCAAGAATATGCAAAAATTGCGCTGAAAATTGCAGCTGATCTGCTTAAGATCGCCCAAGGCGAGGATGATCAGCCAAGCATTATGATTTCTGACGACGAATAAACAGATTGTTTGAATGCCAGCCTGACAAACGTTGCTTGTCAGGCTGTTATCGATTCAGCATCAGGGGTAAAGCATGCGACTGTGTGATCGGGATATCGAAAAATGTCTAGATGAAGGCAAAATAGTTATTGAGCCGCGTCCAGCAAAAGAAAAAATCAGTGGCGTTACGGTTGATCTCGAACTGGGTAATAGTTTTCGAGTGTTCAACGACCATGTTGCTCCTTATGTTGATTTGAGCGGCCCAAAAGAAGAAGTGAATAAAGTACTCGACCAAGTGATGAGTAAAGAAATTCTCATTAAAGACGGTGAAGCATTTTATTTGCATCCGGGTGAATTGGCGCTGGCCGTCACTTTGCAATCAGTCACTATTCCTGATGATTTGGTCGGTTGGCTAGATGGCCGATCTTCATTGGCGCGTTTGGGTTTAATGGTGCATGTAACGGCGCACCGAATTGACCCGGGCTGGAGTGGAAAAATCGTACTGGAATTTTTCAATGGTGGAAAATTACCATTGGCATTACGTCCGGGCATGACCATTGGCGCGATTAATTTTGAAATGCTAACTGGCCCAGCAGAGCGACCTTACAATAGTCGTAGCGATGCCAAGTATAAAAACCAACAAGCGGCAGTGGCGAGCCGAATTGCAGCGGACATCTGATTGGAATGAATAAAAAAATCCCGAGCTGAATTTTCAGCTCGGGATTTTTTTATCGGAAGCTAACTTGGCTAGCAGCTGCCGGAATCCCACTCCCACTGGCTGTTAAAGGGATTGTATTTCCGTTCTGCCTGGAAACGGACTTTTCTTCCGTCGGAGTAAGTTCGGTAGCAATCGCCATTTGAGCAGCGAGTATTGCAGCGAATATAACCCGATTTTGCCGCTGGGCGATCGGGGTATTTTGCTGCTTCCAGGCCGCTACTTGCCTTATTGTTTCTCAGTAGACTGGCTACTTGGTAATTACCCTCCTTGATGGCGTAATCCAGTGCTGAGCGCTGGTTATCTTTCCAGTTCACTTCGTTCAGATCCGCTCCGATTTCAATTAAGGTTTCTGTTACCTGAACCCGATTGTTCATTGCGGCCAGCATGAGAGGTGTTAAACCAGCATCATTTTTTTTGTTGAAGCTGGCGCTCGCACGAACCAGCATCTTGGCAACTTTTCGATTATCAAACTGATGTTTACCATTGCTCAAGAGGTGCAGTGCAGTCCAGCCAGATTTTTGGCTGAAATCCGGATCAGCCTTCGCCTTAAGCAAAATTTGTACAATTTTCGGCAGGTTTTTATTGACCGCATTCATAATGGGTGTCCATTGATCTGTTGTGGCTGTGTTGGGGTTGGCCCCGGCACGCAGTAATTTTTTGGCTATCTCTGCTTGAGCGTTATCCACTGCAGCACTAAGCGGTGACCAGCCTTTATGCGTAGTCAGGCTGATGTCAGGTTTGTGTTTTAATAGCTCAGTAAAAGTGTTTATCTTGTTATTCAGGACGGATAAATATAATGGAGTCGCGCCAAAATTGTTCCGGCTGTTGAGGTTTGCTCCGTGCTTGATTAGTAATTGGGCGATTTCGGGGTAGTCATGTGTGGCATCTTTGCTTTTGTTAACAGTAAGGTGTAGTGCGCTCTCGCCATCTTTATTTGAAATGTTTGGTTTGGCGCCAGCTTTTAAAAGCTGGGATGTGATTTTTTGATAGCCTTTGTTTACGGCGTTCATTAACGGAGGCCAGCCGTTGTTGTTCTTCAAGTTCAGTTTCGCTTTCTGCTTGATCAAGACTTCCAAAGTTTTTGGTTTGTTATTGGTGGCGGCTAAATTTAATGGCGTATAGCCACTATTTGTTTTTTGATTAATGTTTGCGCCTGCTTCAATTAATTGTTGAGCAATTAAATTAAGATCATGCTGCTTGTCTTTTAATATATTGACTGTGAAATGAAGCGCAGCCCAGCCTTTTTTGCTGCTCAGGTTCGGATTGGCATCTGATTTTAAAAGCGCGGTAACGCTATCGGGATGGTTGTTATAGGTTGCGCTTATCAGTGGAGTCCAGCCGCTTTCATCAGCTATCGATGTGTTTGCTTTATGATGAAGTAACACATTGAGTGTTTTTAGCTTATTGCCATATGCAGCGAGGTTTACAGCAGTATCACCAACTTTGGTTTGAGCATTGATATCCGCGCCAGCGTCAATCAACATTTGAGCGATGACAGGAAAATCATGTCTGGTCTTTTTGGGATGATTGACAGTGAGGTGGAGTGCCTGCCAGCCTTTTTTATTGGTCAGGGTTGGGTCTGCTCCGGCTTGCAGTAAGGCTTTTACCTGCTGTGGTTGGTTTTGATCAACGGCGTGCATCAGGGGTGACCAACTGTTATTGTCAAGGCTGTTTGTGTCTATTTTATAAATGAATAAAGGCACGAGAGCTTCTTGGTTGTTGTTTAGAACAGCAGTAAAAAGAGGGTTTCGACCAAATTTGTTCTTCTGGTTGATATTCACATTATGCCGCAACAGCGTTTCGATCATTTCTGGTCGATTAAAATATGCGGCGTAGTGCAGTGGTGTGTTTTTGTTTTTGTTGCCTGCTTCTAGGTCAGCTCCTGCCTCTACCAATAGCTTGAAGGATTGCTTTGCGTTTTTGGAAATGGCCATCATAACAGGGGTTTGTTGGTCCTTCATGCGAAGGTCTATTGGAAAGCCGGAATGGATGTAGCTGGCTACTTTTTCTTTGTCATCTTTTCCCAGTGCGGACTCAAGCCTACGTTGAGCAAGATATCTATCTGCTCTCTGGACGACCAGAAATTTTTTGATTGCATCTCCCTGAACAGTTTCAAGAAGAGTCTGGTCAGCCTGGTTTTTTCGATCAAGGTCTGATGATTTTGTAAATAAGAGCACAGCAAGGCTGCTGTGCTCTTTAGGTAAATAGCTCAGTGCAATATTTCCACTTTCGTCTGTTGCTTCAGGGTTTGCTCCCATTTCAATAAGCAGACGAATTAATGGCTCTGAGCCAGACTTGGCGGCCAGCATAAGAGGGGTTTTGCCATCAGAGTTTTTTTGATCAGCTGGATAGCCGGATTGAATCAGATACTTCAGTACTTCAGCTTGGTTTTTCTTAACGGCATAATGCAGTGAAAGCTTTGCCAGTTGCTTGGTGGCTATAGCAGTACGGAAGTTCTGTTGGTCAATCTCTTTTAGAGTTTGAATGTCACCAGTTTGTATTGCCCTGTGGTAGTTTTCAGTGGTGGGCTTGGTTGCACAGCCAATAAATAGTATAAAGCTTGCTGAATAAAGCAGGTTCCTGAACATTTTTCTTCTTCTGTACTAGTCCTTTAGTAATTTTCTATTTAACAGTAGTGGGCTTGTATTCTCAAGTTTTGGCGATGCAAAAAAAAGCCCCGGCGATTGGCCGGGGCTTTTGCAGTTAATCGTTGCTATTTAATTTTCAACTTGTGCTGGCTGTCAAGATAGGTGAATTTAGTTAATTCCAGATCGGCTATCTGACTGTCGTTTTTGCTTTTGGTAATTTTTACCAAAATATAGTTGTAGTCTTTAGCGACCCAAATTTCAGTCTGGCGATTTTTTACTTTTCGACTCAGTCGGATGGTGTTGAATTCACCTGCGACAGTATCTAGCGTTTCTTCACCGATGATTTTAAAGGTGTACTGAACCTTCTGGCCTTTGCGATAAATCGGGTAGGTTAATTCTGTTTTTCCTGCTTGCAGATCCATTCGTAAAGCCAGCTGGTAACTTTGTTGGTCGTAGAGCTCTTTTTCTAGCGGTACGGTTTTACGGTTAGATTCAATATCAATTTCTAACAGGCCGGCATTGTGATCAAAGTGCATTTTGCGAATGGTTTTTCTGCCGCGCTTACTGCGACTCATCATGTAGTTGTCTGGCGTTGGTTTTTTATCGACTATGGTGAGCGTTGAACGCTCCATTTGGTTGAACTTGAGAAATAAGCCAATCGCCCCAGTAGATTCTGAACGGGTTTCCAGTTTTACTTTATCGTCGTTAATGGTTAATCGGCGAGTGGCCTCGCCGATATTTAATCCTTTGGCTCTCAATGTATATTCAGCTTGATACGGCGAAAGCACGTTGTGATCCGCAAGAGCTATTGAGGAAAATGCAACAGCTGTTATCAGGCCTAAAATTGCGCCAAAGGACTTCATTAATCGCTCCTAGAATGGTCGAATTGCACCCCTGATATTCCTAGTAGGCGCTGATCTAAATAAACGCCATCATCCTTGAGTGCAACTCGTTTCTCAGCAAACCAGCTAACTGCTTGCGGGTAATAGCGATGCTCCAGATGATGAATCTTTTGTTGCAAACTGTTGACATCATCCGTGGTATCAATCGCAAGCTTTGCCTGAATTACTATCGGACCACCATCCAGGTCGGCCGTGACAAAGTGAATGCTCAATCCATGTTCAGCGTCGCCAGCTTGCAGCGCTTTGGTATGAGTATTCAAACCTTTGTACTTAGGTAGTAATGATGGATGAATATTTAACATTCTTCCGTGATAGCGCTCAACAAAAGAAGCAGTCAAAATTCGCATAAAACCGGCCAAAACAACTAATCCCGGTTCAAATTGATCAATAACTGACTGTAACTCATGATCATAGGCTTCGCGGCTAGAAAATTGACGGTGGTCAAGGGTGACTGCATCAATTCCTGCAGCTTTAGCGCGCTCTAGGCCATAGGCGTTTGGGTTATTGCTAATAACGGCACATAAATTGACAGCCTGATTATTAGCCAGGCTGTCAATGAGTGCCTGCAGGTTACTGCCGCTTCCGGACAGTAATACTACGACAGGCATGGCTTGCATATTTTATCTCTGATTTAGCAATAGCGAACTTGCTGATTGCCAGATTCAATACTGCCAATCTGCCAGGCAGTTTCACCGGCAGCTTGCAGGGCTTCAATTGCTGATTGAGCTTGTTCGACCGGCAAGCAAACTACCATGCCAACGCCACAATTGAGTGTGCGCAGCAATTCGTGCTGTTCAATATTGCCTTGCTGTTGCAGCCATTTAAATACCGCAGGGATTTCCCAGCTGGTGGTATCAATTTGTGCATCGCAATTGTCGGGTAATACTCTTGGGATGTTCTCTGGCAGTCCACCGCCAGTAATGTGTGCCATTGCGTGAATATCAAATTCTTTACAAAGTGCCAGTAATGGTTTGATATAAATGCGAGTGGGTGCCATTAAACGATCGGCCAAGCTTTCACCGTCAATATCCATATTCAAATCAGCATTGCTGATTTCTAGAACCTTGCGGATTAATGAAAAACCATTGGAGTGAGGGCCGGATGAACCCAGTGCGATAATTGCATCGCCAGGTTGTACCTTGGTGCCATCGATGATTTTACTTTTCTCGACCACGCCGACACAAAAACCAGCCATGTCGTAGTCATCGCCATGATACATGCCAGGCATTTCAGCGGTTTCACCACCGATTAATGCGCAACCCGCTTGTCGACAGCCTTCACCGATGCCAGAAACGACATCTGCAGCTTTTTCGACATCCAGCTTGCCGCTGGCGTAGTAATCAAGGAAGAAAAGCGGTTCTGCACCCTGGACGATCAAATCGTTAACACACATAGCAACTAGGTCGATGCCTACAGTGTCATGTCGATTTAAATCCAGAGCCAATCTGAGCTTGGTTCCAACGCCATCCGTGCCAGAGACAAGCACTGGTTGTTGGTAACCTTCGGGGATTTCAAACAAGGCGCCGAAGCCACCTAAGCCAGCAAGAACGCCTGGACGGCGCGTACTGCTCGCGACATCTTTTATTTTTTCTACCAATTGATTGCCAGCATCAATATCTACGCCGGCATCACGATAAGTCAGGGGAGAGCCATTTTGTTCAGACACTTGCTTACGGTCTCGTTGGGGTGCTGCGGGATGGCTAGTTTAACAATCCTTGGGCGAGAGAGAAATATCGTTTGGTAATGTAAGTAAAAATAACTGTTAGTTGGCTATCGATGGCCACTATTGGCGGGCGTTGCATATAGTTAAATTATTTCAAAATGTGGATTCTGTATCTTGAGATAGTTTGTCTGTGAACAATAATCTTGACATTAAATTGTCGCTGGCCTAGCTTGCGGCGCAAAGGCAAATATTTTTACTGGGAGAGATATGCACGCATTGCTGGGAAGGCTTCTGCTGACATGGTTAGTAATGATGGCAGTTGGCTCTGCATCGGCGGTTGAAGTCGATGGTTTGTATCAGGTTAGTCGTAAAGTGGCTGATCGAGGTGATGCACCCCGTATGCAAGCATTCCGTCAAGGTCTTGCGGAAGCGTTGGTTCGAGTGAACGGCCATACTGCAGTGTTGGCGCTACCAGAAATCAACCGAGCGTTAGAAAAACCGTCTAGCTATATCCAAGGTTTTTCCTACCGCACGCAAAAAATTCAACAGCAACTTGAAACCAGCTCCGGTACTAATTTGTCGCAGATTGTCTCACCGATTATCGATAATCAAGTCGCTCAAGTTCAGCCACTGGTTAACGAAATTGAGCAGTTATGGCTAGATATTCAATATGATCGCAAGAAAATGCAGCGGTTATTGGTCGCCCAAGGGCAGCCGGTTTGGGGTAGTCGTCGTCCTTCTCTATTATTCTGGACTGCGGTAGATCTAAATGGTCGTCGTCAGTTTGTTTCTGGAGAGCAGTCGTTTGGTGATCAGCTAAGAAAATCCATGCTAGATGCTGCAACTGAACGTGGGCTGCCGCTGGTATTTCCTTTGTATGATTTACAAGATCGCAGCAAATTAACGGTTTCTGATTTCTGGGGTGGTTTTTATCAAAATTTAGATAGCGCATCGACTCGTTATGATGCCGACTTTATTGTTACACTACGTGGCGCTGAATCTGCCGGTCGATGGAGCTGGCGTTGGCAATTGTTGAAAGAAGGTCGAGTTTTAAAGCAGTGGACTGTTGAGCAAACGCCGCAGCCTGCAATGGCGCAGGGTGTTAGCTTGATAACCGAATACTTGGCCGATTTGTATGCCATCAAACAAGATTTACAGCCGCATCAGTATCAGGTGCTGCTGACAGGTTTGGACTCTGCTGAGCAATTTGCCCAAGCAGAAGTTTATTTGGCTAGCCTAGGTCAAGTTGAACGGGTCGAATTACTGCAGCTTTCAAATCAAGGGGCGAGAATTAGTGTCACCTTGTTGCAGATTTGGCCAGATTTTTTACGTAGTCTGAAACTTGACCAGCTATTGGTTGCTCCTGTGAATCCCCAAGAGCTACCGGCTGTGCCAAACGATGACAAGATTCTTCAGTGGACGCTATAGCTTTTTACTTGGCTGCATTAGTATATGATGCAAATTGTCACTGACCCATCGCCGACGGAATGAGCTTGCGACAGGATCACCAATTACCTTTAGGTTTGCGTTTGCGGGATGACGCTACCTTTAACAGTTTTTATCCCGACGAATCGGAACAAGTACTCGCTTGCCTGCAAATGATGATCAGGGGTGAGGGTGAGCCTTTCGTATACCTGTGGGGTAGCGAAGGCAGTGGTAAAACACACTTGTTACAGGCAGCTTGCCAATCAGCAGCTGATGCCGGTCTGGGCAGTTTCTATATGCCACTTGAAGAAGCCGATTTTCTGGATCCGGAAATGCTTCAAGGGTTGGAACAGCTTGACTTGGTTTGCCTCGATGATATTCATTTAATTGCCGGTCGAGCTGACTGGGAAGAAGCTTTGTTTCATCTGTACAATCGGGTGCGTAATAGCAACGGAAAACTGTTAGTTGGTGGCGATAAAATGCCGCAAGCACTGGCAGTGAATCTTCCGGACTTGCGTTCACGATTAGCCTGGGGGTTGGTTTTCCAATTGCCTAACATGACAGATCAGCACAAAATTTCGGCGTTACAATTGCGAGCTGGGATGCGTGGTCTGGAATTGACAGAAGAAGCGGCAAGGTTCCTGTTGAAGCATTCTGATAAGCGATTCAGTTTGTTATTCGAAAAGCTCGATCAGTTAGATAAAGCTTCTTTGGTTGCAAAGCGCAAGCTGACCATCCCATTTATTAAAGAAGTATTGGGTTTTTAACTCAAACAATTTGGCATAAAAAAACCGACGGTTCGATTGTTGGTTTTTTTATGCCTGAAATAGTCGTAATCGCTACTTCTTTTTCTTCTTTTTCTTCTTTTTACGAATCGAAAGCCCTAATCGCTGGCCTTCACGCTTGGCATAAAATGCTGAGCTGAGTACAAAAGAAAGTGCAAGTAAGGTTTCAACCCAACCAACACTTCGTTCAATGGTGGTATCGCCAACTGCTAACACTACGCCGTGACAAATATAAATCACCATCAACAAACCGGCCCAAGCATGGGTATAAGCTTTGCCGTAGAGAATGCCGCGAATGGGGAATATTAACGGGCCGAGCAAAATAATCATACTGATTGAGCGCGGAAATACCGGGTCAGTGACTAAAGCGCTGTACCAACTAAAGATTAAAATAAATAGCGCCACATAACTGATCAATGCGATCCGACGTAATAAGTCAGCTCGACTATCTCTTGGCAAAATCTCTTTTTTTACTGGCTGATCATCCATTGTAAATGCTCATTTTGATGCGCTACTCATTTTTGATGCGATTGTACCCAAGCGTTTGCCTTGGCTATTGCAAATTTTTATTTCATCGTCGCTCAGCTTTAAGTCGCTATCACTGCCAGCCAAATGAGATGGGCCGTAAGGTGTTCCGCCTGTAGTGGTGCTAAGCAACGCTGTTTCGCTATAAGGTACACCAATTAGCATCATGCCGTGGTGAAGTAATGGCAGCATCATGCTGGTTAAAGTGGTTTCTTGGCCGCCATGTAAGCTGGAGGTTGAAGTAAACACGCAGGCGGGTTTATCGACTAACGAGCCTTTTAGCCACAGGCTGGAAGTTTGTTCCAGAAAATATTTAAGCGGTGCCGCCATATTGCCAAAGCGAGTAGGGCTACCGAGTGCTAATCCACTGCAATTTTGTAAATCATCCAAGGTTGCATAGGGTGCGCCTGAATCTGGAATAGCCGCTTCGGTTGCTTCGCAAACAGAAGAAATTGCGGCAACCGTTCTAATTCGAGCTTCAATACCCGTGCTTTCAATGCCGCGAGCAATTTGTTTTGCCATATCAGCAGTCGCGCCATGGCGACTGTAATAAAGCACCAGCACAAAGGGTGGTGCAACAGATGTTGAAGAAAATGCGCTCATTATAAAATCTCCAGCACTTGTTCGGGTGGTCGGCCAATCGCTGCTTTGCCATTAGCTTCAACAATAGGGCGCTCGATGAGCTTTGGGGTAGCAGCCATTGCTGTAATTAATTGTTGGTCAGTTGCATCGGCCAGCGATTGTTCTTTATATTCTACTTCTTTAGTGCGTATTAGCTGACGTGGCGATAAGTTCATCATCGCTAGTAGCTGAAGAATTTTCTCTTGAGGAATTGGATCTTTTAAATACTCAACAATCATAGGTTGGATGCCGCGATCTTCTAGCAAAGCCAGTGTCTGACGAGATTTAGAACAGCGAGGATTATGGTAAATAGTAACCTGGGTCATAGTGACTTCTTATTGGCAGATGCAAAAGACAGATCCATATTATAAATTGATCTGTCGGCTATTGAAGCGAAAATACAATGGAATGCGTGATTTTTATAAGGGTGGGTCAGTTGGCTGCAGTTCAAGGGAAGGGTAGTTGATTGAAATGATCGAGTAATGCTGCTCGTTATCTTCCACGCGAATCACTATTTCATCATCAACACTTTTGCCCAGTACCGCTTTTGACATCGGTGAGTGGATGCTGATTTGCTTTTTCTCCGGGTCGATTTCATCTGGCCCGACAATCCGAAAGTTTAAAATTTCTTCGGTCTGATCATTTTCAATCTCAATCATCGCACCAAAGAAAATTTTGCTTTGGTCATCAGGTAACCGATCAACTACTGTGATATTTTCCAGTCGCTTGCGTAAGAAGCGAATCCGACTGTCGATCTGGCGCAACTGTCTTTTGCCGTAGATGTATTCGGCATTTTCTGATCGATCGCCCATTGCAGCAGCTTCAGAGACAGCTTGAGTGACTTCAGGTCTTTTTTGTTTCCACAAAAAATCCAACTCATCTTTTAAGATTTTTGCGCCTTGATGCGTGATATAGGCCTGGCGGGTGGCAAAGCTAGGTTTGTCGACGGATGGTTTGCGAGACATAAAATTAGTTGGCTACAGCTGCATTAAGGTTTGTATTAGTAAATATTGTATCAAGAGTTTGTCTGAAAAGAATCGGGCGGAACAAACAGAAGTTGTCCACCCGCGATTTTTATTTGAAAAGAGTTAGTTGGGAATAATGTTGGGAGTAATGTTGTGGATAAAAGTGCTCCCAGTAACTGACAAGTTTGCAGTACCAAGGAAGTTTAGCTCCGAGTTATCCTGATCCTCGCTAGTATCCAATTGTGCAAGACAGGTAAAACTGATTGTGTAATCGCCATGGGGAATAAAACCCAAGGTGTAATGATAAGTGTTGCTGCCAGAGTTCAGTGACACATCAGCGGAAGCTAAAGGAGTGCTATTGGAAAATATAATATCTTGTGGTGTTGAATTGTGATCTTTAAAAAGATATACCGCTCTTTTAGTATTTTGATCTATAGCGCAGTCGTCATGGTCGGCAAATGTCGTTGATACGGTGCCTCTTATAGTGCTAGAGGACTGCATATTGGTAGAGCGGAGAGTTGGTCGAAGCATAAGCCATCTTGAGGATTCCCGGCGATTGATGCTCTAAGATTAAAATCGAAAGTAACATCAAGTCTGTCACTGGTATCTAGATTATAATCAAAAGCTATCCGTGGGCTTGAGCCAACGTTGAGAGGGATGTCCAGTGGGTGGGTGCCACCATTGATTGTGATATCTGATTTTGATGGGTCAAGAATAAGTCGCGAATTACTGTACGATTTCGGTGTAACAGCATAATTATTTATTAGCATGGTGCGGTTCCCACCCCGAAGTGCCAGAACATCAATTTTTCTATTGATATTAATTCGTTGCCAAACAAAATTTTCACCATCCACATCCAGGGGGGCATCATCTGCCAGAAGTTCGATAGCTACGATATGTATATTAACGTTACTGGCGTCTAAAACTGGAGAGTCCGTTAATCCAATAGATATAAATGCACGCTCTGACTCTGAAGGAGATTCGCTAATACCTCCGCAGGCTGAAAGTAATAATGCGGAAATTAAGGTGAAAAAATCGAAAATTTCATTGTGCCGCTCACTAATTTTGACTTAGATTCAAATCTAGTCAGATGAGGCATTGTTAAGTGTGCGTGTTAGTTGAATTTTTAATCGGCGTTTGCTTGAATTGATTTTTTTATAAGCAATGAGAGATTTATCACAAGTTTATGCAAGTGGGAAGGCTCGATTATCGCCAGTTGCGGTCCCATTTGCGCATCACCTTTTCTGGATACTTTCGCTTGCCTAGGCTGCCATTGTAGCGAGCAAGTGCTCGAACCAAATCACCTTTTTCTCTATCCAAATAATGTTTGAGTATGGTAGTGCCGTAACGAATATTGGTTTCGATATCAAAAAGGCTGTCGCCTTCGCTACCAATTTCTTTTTTCCAGAATCCCATTACTTGCATCAGACCGCGGGCATTGGCCACTGAAAGTGCCCAGGAGTCAAAATTGCTCTCGGTTTCTATCACCGCCAGCACTAATTCGGGCTGCAAGTTGTGCCGTTTGGCTTCACGGTGCACGGTTTTTAAAATCAATAAACGCTTTTTATTGTCCTTAACGCGACGCTGAATTCTTTGCGACATATCTAATAGCCAGACTTCTGCATCAAATCGATCTTCAAAACCATTGCCCTCATTAGCAATTTGTGCTGCCAGCTGTGATCTTTCTTCGGCGGTCAGTTTTGGTAGAGCGTTAGCTTGAGTGCTGCCACTGGTTAATATGAGTATGCAGGCCAAAACCAGAGAAAAGTGAGTGGTCAGGCCGCCGATCCAGTGAAAGGAAGGAAATGAAAATACTGATGAATTAAACGAAAGCGGCATATTGGGTTGGTTGCAGTTTTTATTATGATGGCAGATTCTGCCATGAAGCAGAATCTGCAGCAAAAATAATCACACTTTGTTTAAAATCTACGCTTTGGCCTAGCTGCCAACTGAAGTTTTCGGCTCAGTGGTTGCCATAAAATCAGCATAGTGTCGGAATACTATGCCTTGCTGAAACCCTGCGTTTTAGCCCAGCTGCCGACAGCAGTAGCCAATCCAATTATCGCCATAGGATCAGAGTGGCTAGCAGATGGTGGGATATTTTCTGGCACACCAGATTCTAAATTGGTGGTAACTACCGCCGCAGGCGTGCTGTTATTGTCAATTCGGTTTTCAATCGCAATAAAGTATTGGTCTTTTTCCCAGCGCTGTTCCATTTCGGATTCCTTAATCAGATTGATGGGTGTTTGAATAAGAATGGTCGAAGAAGTTCAGTGCTGCTAGTCAAACTGTCTTGTTTGAATGGTACTTTCAAAGGCAATATTGCACTATTAAATCATAGGGCTAATCTATTAATGCTTTGATAAGAGAAAAATACGATGCCGTTAAAAATAGGATTGGGAAATCAAACTGTTTCAGATCTTCAAAGAAGAGCCTACATCGAGCTTTTGCAGATCAAACTTAACCTTCATCCGTATGAACTAGAGAATGAGAATGATGTCAGTTTTGAAGAGCTAAAAGAAGATTGTAGTCAAGTCGCACGAAAGCTTCTTAGGTTGATATCATCCCACGACCTTGTTGATTGCCATGATTTTTTAACTGGTCTATATGATGCAAGGAAAAAAAGAGCAGAAAAAAAATCCCAGGTCTTATTAGACCAACAAATCGAAAGGGTCGCACAACGTTATATGTTGAGTGCGTTTGCTTCAGTTAGGCAGGAAATCAGTGATATCCAAGGAGAATCCATTATCCATCGCATTTGGGTGGGTAAGTTATTAAGCGAAGAAAAGTTGCGTGCAATGCGCTTTGCTAATTTACAGCTGGCTCGACGTTGGAAATGGCATGGAAAAAAATTAAAAGTTCGGCATATATTGTGGACTGAAAATAAAATGATGTTGACCTATGCTGAGAAATTTGTTGATTTATTCGAAGTGAGAGATGTCAATGAATTATTCGACAACCCGGATGCATTAAGGCATTTAAGGCCAGCATTCTTGTCGCACATGGCATGGAAGGAATATTCATATGCTGCAGACATAGCAAAAGTGCTGGCGGTGTATCTTTTTGGGGGGCTCTATTTAGACGCCGGTTTTGAAAATTTACACGATAAAATAGCCATAAAAAAACCTGCAACTGAAGATTTGGAATTTCATGAGTCTGATTTTAAAATCATCACATGGGACGACTATGAAGCACGAGACATCCGCTTCCCATTATGCGCCAGCAATGAGGCTTTGGATGATTCCGTTAGTGATCAAGCCGTAATTGGGTTGAAAATTGAAGTAAATCATGATAATCAGATGTTTTATTCTGGGAAAAGACATTCTGTAGTAATGAAGAGTGTTATTTCAACAATGGCTGCTTGTTTGGTTAGTAAAAACATGCAGGTTGAACAGGCGGCAAGGCGTTTAACTTTTCTGAGTGATGTTAGTCCGTCGAATACTCAGATATATCGAAGACGAGTTGGAGCAGAAAATACTGGCACTATATTGCGCCATCATGCCTTTGGTTCGGCGATTGCTAGATTTGTTTTAGACTATGATATTGGGAAATTTTTACGGTTTGGCTGGGATTTGACGAGATTTCCATACCAATCGCAAATAAGAACAGGCTGGGATTTGCACCATGGGATTTATTCACCAAAGCTCGGTATCGCGGTAATTGGTCAACGGAGTTGGTTGAAGGTCAGAAGAGATATGACGCCGTGGGTTGAAGCACCGTTTTAGTTTTTACTGCTAGCACCTATGAAAGGTGCCAACAGCAGAAAATTTAGAATTAAATTAAACGCCCAATGCTTCGAAAAGCTGTTCTTTAGTAAATTCTTTTTTCTCGCCTTCACGACGATTTAAATATTCAAAAGTGCCGCTATCTACACCACGTTCACCAATAACGATCCGGTGAGGAATACCGATCAGTTCCATGTCAGCAAACATTGAACCTGGGCGTTCGTTGCGATCATCAAGAATCACTTCAACGCCTTTGGCTTTCAGTTCTGCATAAATAGCTTCTGCAGCTTCTTTAACCCGAACTGATTTGTGCATTTTCATTGGCACAATACAAACGCGGAAAGGCGCAATGGCTTCTGGCCAGATAATGCCGCGATCATCATGGTTTTGCTCAACTGCAGCAGCAACCACGCGCGAAACACCAATGCCGTAACAACCCATTGTCATGGTGGCAGCCTTGCCGTTTTCATCGAGTACGGTGGCTTTCATAGCTTGTGAATACTTAGTGCCCAGCTGGAAGATGTGGCCCACTTCGATGCCACGTTTGATATCCAGCGTGCCTTGTCCGCATGGGCTAGGATCGCCTGCTTGGACATTGCGTAAATCAGCAACCTTTGGCAGTTCCAGATCACGACCCCAGTTAATGCCGAAGTAGTGTTTGTTATCAATGTTGGCGCCAGCACCAAAGTCAGACATTTTTTCAACACTACGGTCAATAATCACTGGAATGCTGCAATTAATCGGGCCTAAAGAGCCGGGTGACGCTTTCATAGCTTGACGAACTTCTTCATCGGTCGCCATGCGTAAAGGTACCGCGACTTCTGACAATTTCTCAGCTTTGATTTCGTTCAGGTCGTGATCACCACGAATCATTAAAGCAACAAAATTAGCTTCAATTTCATCTGACGCTTCAACAATTAAGGTTTTTGCGGTTTTTTCAATCGCAATGCTGTGTTGTTCAACCAATTGATCAATGGTTTTTGCGTTAGGCGTTTCAACCAATTCCATTGCTTGAGTTGGCTCGGCGCGATCGCCAGCAGGTGATAAAGCTTCAGCCATTTCAACGTTAGCTGCGTAATCACTGCTATCGGAGAACGCGATATCATCTTCGCCAGAGTCAGCCAATACGTGAAATTCGTGGGAACCGGTTCCACCGATAGAGCCGGTATCTGCCAGAACTGGACGATAGTCCAAACCTAAACGATCAAAAATACAGCAGTAAGCCGCGTGCATTTTCTCGTAGGTTTCCAGTAGAGATTGGTGATTGACGTGGAATGAGTAAGCATCCTTCATCAGGAACTCACGGCCACGCATTAAACCAAAGCGCGGACGAACTTCATCGCGGAATTTGGTTTGAATCTGGAAGAAAGTACTTGGTAGCTGCTTGTAGCTACGGATCTCGTTGCGCATCAGATCGGTGATGACTTCTTCGTGGGTTGGGCCCAAACAAAAATCACGATTATGACGGTCAGTAAAACGCAGTAACTCAGAGCCATATTGTTCCCAGCGACCTGATTCCTGCCAAAGCTCTGCCGGTTGGGCTGCCGGCATTAATACTTCTTGGCAACCTGCATTTTCCATTTCTTCACGAACAATAGCTTCAACTTTTCTAAGTGTTCTTAAACCCATTGGTAGCCATGAATACAGGCCTGCAGCGAGTTTGCGAACCATGCCAGATTTCAGCATCAGTTTGTGACTGATAACCTGAGCATCGGCTGGTGTTTCCTTAACAGTGGAAATCAGATACTGGGATGTGCGCATTAGCGGTTCCGTTCTATTCGAAAATCGAGCCATTTTAGCCAAGCTATGCCGTCTGACCAAGGCTTCTGGACAAAGAAAACTGAATAACTGATTAGAAAAAAAGTTTATTCAACAATCTCAATTACTTTCACCAAGCCGTTATCGATCTGAAAACGAATGTTTAGATCAAATAACTGCATGCCGTAAATTCGCTCGGCGTCTTGCTGATAGGCCGGGCGAGGATCTTGCGCCAAGACCTGTTGAATTAGGCTCGACAAATCATCGCACAAAGGGTGCTGCCATTGTTGGCAAAATAGCTTAGCTGACTGACTCAGGTTCACTTGCAGCATTTCTGGCGCAGCGCTAGCCAATTGCGATTGTGCGTTAACCAGTGAATCGGAATAAGGAATATAGGGTTTGATATCAATAACCGGTGTTTGATCCAGTAAATCAATGCCCGATACCTCAACAAAAATTTTACTGCCCTGAATAATCAGCTGTTCAAATTTAACTACTGACAGCCCCAAATTATTGGGTCGAAAACTGGAGCGGGTGGCAAACACGCCCATCTTCTGATTGCCACCTAAGCGAGGTGGTCGAACTGAAGCTTTCCATTGGCTGCGAATATTTTGATGGAATACAAACTCCAGCCATAAATGACTGTGTTGTTCGATACCAGCAAAAGCTTCAGGCCGATTAAACGGCGGCAAAATTTCAATTCGAGCTTTTGCGGCGGGCACTAACCCCGGCTGGCGAGGGATGCCAAACTTCTCGCTGTAGCAGCTGTGAACGGTGCCGATCGGATTAACTGTTAGTTCGCTCATAAAATTAGAAAAAACTGTGCTCTGGTTGCTTGATAGTGTGTTAACGGGACATAAGTGCAGCTTGTCAAAATCAATGCTTCCTATACTCGATTAAAAATGGAATTCACAAAAACTGAGCAGGGTTGTGCTGTCTATGTTGTTGAATCAAATGGTTAGAGGCTACCAAATCATACTTTTGGCCAGCGGAATGATAAACGCAAATGCTGCATTGGCACAGCAAAATAAGCCTGATCTGATGGTTTCACAATGGGCAGATGTAATTACAGCTGAGGTGGGTAATGATTTTACGGCTACTTATCATGTAACTGTTAAGGGGGGTGGTGCTGCCAATTTAGGCGAGCACGAGCTAACGATTACCTTGCAAGGTGACTTGAAATACGACGTATTGGGTGCGCCTTGCAATGATTCAGGCGTTAACCCAGGAATCACCTTAGTTTGTACAACATCTAATGAATATTTAAATATTCAAATTATGCCGCTATCTGCGGGTGAGGTAATTAGTAAGGCCAGTATCGCTGCTGTCGAGGCTGAGGTTTTACTTGGAAATAACTATAGTGAAATGATTGTTCATTCGGTTGCTTTGGGTGCGGTGATATCTGAGCCTAGTCAAGAGATAGATTACCAGCCGATTAACTATGCTTTCACTTATGACGTTGATGGAATAAACGGTCAAGATTTAATTGTTTTGAGTGATAATGCGGGTGAAACCTATCTAAATAATGGTGCGGGTGAATTTGAGCTAGCACCGGATTATCAATATATTTTTACCGCTGTTGCTTCTGATGTAACAGGTTTGGTGATTGGTAATATTGATCCGGCAGATGCGGCAACTGAATTTACCTTTTCTACTGGCGAAGATAATAATTTCCTTGCTTATAAGCTTAATATTTCACCAGTGCAGCAGCTTATTTCCCATCATGGGAAAACAATAATCATTCCAGCCAATACTCCAATATTCCAATCTGCGATCAGTTTGATTGCTACGGGGGCATCTGATGGTCTCGATAGCCATGATATTCAATTAGTAGATTTTGCTAGTGAAAACTCAAAATCATCTGTTGCGACTGATTTGTTAATTGCTAATGCCGGTACTGATCAGTCAGGTATTTATTTAAATAAAAATGGAATATACGCATCTGTTTTTAATGATACCGATGAGCTGGGCGCTAGAGATTCAAGAAAAATAGCTGCAGTTGATTTAAATAATGATTCTTTATTAGATATTGTCATTGCGAATTTTAACGGTCCAAATCAAATCCACTTTGCTGCAAATGGCAATTTACCTTGGTTAGATTTAACGCGTTTTGAAAATGAAACCTTGCTAGGTGATGCCAATGGGCTAACGACTGACTTTGTCGTTGGTGAATTCGGTGGGCCGGTAGATACGTCAGGGGAATCATTGATAGATTTGGTATTTGTTGAGTCAGGTGGAAGCTCTGGTGAGATTGGAAGATTAGATCAATTGTCATTATTAATTAATCAAAATGATGGCGAGTTTATGGATCCAGATGTTATTGCCCGCAGCAATGGTATTGAGAGCGTTCACTCAGTAGATGTTGATTCAAACGGCACAACTGATTTGTTGTTGCATAACCTGGATGGTTCTAATCAGCTGTACTTAAATTTTGGTCAAAATTTAACTAAATCGATTTTTGCATTAGAAACTGATCCTGACAGTATTTTATTACCGTTAGATTTAAATAACGATGGTCTACTAGATGTGATAACGGCTTCAAAAACGGGTGGCGGCATAAAGGTATATCTCACTGATCAACCATCAGGCGGAGCGCTTTTGATTGGTGGTGCTGAGCAAGCACTAGTAGCACCATATGGCGGGGGTGGAGGTGTTTTATGGTGGGCTGTTGTCGCTTTGCTAATAGTGCTTTCTTTGCGGATATACCAAAGAAAATTAGTTCATTAATAGATAGATGGAGATTTTTGGTTTGATAGCAATTTAAGGTATGGCTGTGTGGGTGAATTGATCCATAATAGAAGGTGAATCGCTCGTTTATCGAGCTGATTATAAATGGGTGGTGAGTTAATTACTTTTCGCTGTTGGTAAATGTAAAATGTTGGAGTTTCAATGTTGTATCTATTAAAATCAAAGGTTTTATTTCTTGTCTTTGTTGTTGGTAACTTCTCAATAATTAACCATGCATCTGCAGCAGTAGTTCCGCCAGATGTGCAGGTAAGACAGTCAGGTTTGCCAATAACCGCGCAGGTCAATCAGTCGTTTAATGTAACTTACACCGTAACTCAAGACGCGTCGGCGACAACACCGTTAACGAGTACAGGTTTAACTGTTGAGCTATATGGTGCAGTTGCTGCTGATCTAACGGGATCGACTTGTTCTAGTAGTGGAGTTAACCCATTAGCAATTAGCTGCAATCTTACGATAGGCCCTTCAACAATCGCGGTTCGTTCTTTTTCTATTACACCGACCGCCGTTGGAGAGATCTACAGTGTTGCATCAGTAACAGGCAATGCCCAGGAGGTTTCAGTCGATAACAATATTAGCCAGTCAGCGGTTAATGTCGCGGCAGAAAATCTATTGCTGACGACTGCGAACCAATCTGCTGATGCGGGTAATGTTAGGGCGTTGCTTCCCTACGATTTCGATAATCAAAATGGCGATGACTTGCTCGTGGTAACCGATACCACCGGGTATGTGCTATTGAATGATGGTTCAGGCGCATTACTGCCAGCTACTGATCAAAATTATTCTTTTGTTATTCCACTGCCTACGAACGTAACCAAAATTGTGGCGGCCAATGTTGTTGATGGCGATGAGATTGAATTTGTTATGTCGACAGGTAGTAATCATAATTTCGAAGTATACCAACTGCGCATTTTAGATGAAGATCTTACAACTACGATTGGTAGTGTAGTAACGACTTATGATGTAGGTACGCCGGTTTTTTTCTATTTCGGGACGAGGATACTGGTTTCTAATGCTGAAAATACAGTGGATTTTGCATTGGTTGATCTTGATCGCGATTTAGAACAACCAAGTGAAACGGCTCGGCTCGAGCTAATTACAGTTAATGCAGGAAGTGCGTTATCAGCCGTTCAGGCTCCCTCTGGAGATTTATATTTAGGGTTGATTGTTGATACTAGTGAACTTTCTAATAGCGATAGCCGATCTGTTGCGTTAGCCGATTTTAATAATGACAATGTACAAGATATTGTATTAGCAAATTATAACGCTTCTAGTGAAGTATTTATTTCTGCTAAAACTGCTTCGGTTAATAATCTTAAAGATCGAATTAGATTGGCTCAAACAATTGAACTTGGCAGTCGCGCAGGATCTTTGCAAGTGGTTGCCGGTGACCTTGACGATGCAGTAAATGGCCTGCCAGATATTGTAATTGCTCGAGTGGGCGATTCAGGAAGTGATCTGCAACGAACTGATTTGGTTGAACTGTTTTCCAATACTGGATCGGGAGCTTTTGCAGCAGCTGATGTCGTAGTAAGAAGTAATGGTTTTGATCAGATGTTCTCACAAGATATTGACGGTGATTCTGATAATGACTTATTGATTCATAATAAAAATGGTTCAAACTTACTATTGATCAATCAAGACGGTGTTTTAACGCTAGCCGATTTTGCTGTTAATGGGCATGCTGATTCGATTATGACCCTGGTCGATTTAAATGGTGATAATCGAAAAGATTTAATTGTAGGCTCTCGTACGGGTGCCGGATTACAAATATTTCTGACACCAGTAATAGGTGATAATCAGGTTGCTGGTTTCTCTTCATCTTCTGGTGGCAGTGGAAGCTTGCCATGGGGAGTTCTTCTAATTTTTCTAGTCGCTTTATTTGCTTTTAGAAAAACAATTAATAGTTAGCCTTTTAATTGGCTTGTTTGTGCGGCCTACAGACATCTCTGTTATCGTTGATGTCTGTAGGCCGCAATGCTGTGTGAACAAAATGATCGTGGTATCATTGCTGCTTTATGTTTTTTGATACCTGGGCCGTTTTGAAGTCTCGATTACATCACCTGCGCCAACAACTTTCCCAATGTCTGACCGAAGATGACTGGACGTTACGTCGTCGCTTACGCTCACTGAAGCGGCGAATTGAACAAAATCAGCCGGTTGATAAAGCACTGTCAGATGTTGAACGCCAAATTGAAAAGTCCAAAGCCACTTTGATTGAACGCAAGCTATCGGTGCCGAAAATCAACTTTAGCGATCAATTACCGGTTTGCCAAAATAAAGATGAAATCGCAAAGGCGATTCAAGATCATCAGGTGGTGGTGCTTGCAGGTGAGACGGGCTCGGGTAAAACCACGCAACTACCGAAAATCTGCCTAGAACTCGGTTTAGGTGTTCGCGGAATGATTGGCCACACCCAGCCGCGCCGTTTGGCTGCCAGAACCGTTGCCAAGCGAATTGCTGAAGAATTGAATAGCGCTCTGGGAACAGCGGTTGGATTTAAAATTCGTTTTAACGACCAAGTGGGCAAAAATAGTTACATCAAGTTGATGACCGATGGCATTTTGCTCAGTGAAATGCAACGGGATCCGCTGCTAAGTCAATATGAAGTCATTATTATCGATGAGGCCCATGAGCGTAGCCTGAATATCGATTTTTTAATGGGCTATTTAAAGCAGTTATTGCCAAAGCGTCCTGATTTAAAAATCATTATTACCTCGGCAACGATTGACCCTGCTAGATTTGCTCGACACTTTGATCATGCGCCGGTACTAGAAATTTCTGGCCGAACCTTCCCGGTTGAAACCCGTTATCGCCCTTTGCTAATTGAAAATGGAAGTGGAAGTGCAAGTGGTGAGAGTAGTGAAAGCGGCAAGGGTAGTAATGATAAAAACAAATCGATCGATCTTGACCAAGCGGTAGTCGATGCGGTTGATGAATTAAGCCGTGAAAGTCGTGGTGATATTCTGGTGTTTTTACCGGGTGAGCGAGACATTCGGGAAATTAGCGAAGCGCTGCGTAAGCAAAACTATCCGAATACCGAAGTTTTGCCGTTGTTTTCACGATTAAGTAGTTCAGAGCAAGACCGAATTTTTCAAAATCAGAAGTTTAGAAAAATTGTGTTAGCGACTAACGTTGCAGAAACCTCGGTGACAGTGCCCGGTATTCGCTATGTGATTGATTCCGGTTTAGCCAGAATTAGCCGTTACAGCTATCGCACCAAAGTCCAAAGATTACCTATCGAAGCGATTTCCCAAGCCAGTGCTAGCCAGCGGCAGGGGCGTTGTGGTCGTTTGTCTGATGGTATTTGCATTCGTTTGTTCAGCGAAGAAGATTTTTTAAATCGAGCTGAATTTACCGAACCTGAAATTCTCAGAACCAATTTGGCTTCGGTTATTTTGCAAATGAGCCAGCTTCGGTTGGGTGATGTAGAAAAATTCCCGTTTGTTGATGCGCCAGATGCTCGGTTTGTTCGAGATGGTTATCGATTGCTGGAAGAGTTATCGGCAATGGAAGATGGCCGGTTAACTGATACCGGCAAGAAAATGGCGCGACTGCCATTGGATCCGCAATTGGCTCGAATGCTGATTTCTGGTGGCAGCCTTGGCTGTTTAAGCGAGCTGTTGCCGATTGTTTGTGGTTTAAGCATTCAAGACCCTCGCGAGCGGCCTCAAGAGGCAACTGCCCAAGCTGATCAGAAACAGTCAGAATTTAAAGATCCTGATTCAGATTTTGCTTCTTTGTTGAATTTATGGAACTTCACCCGTGAAAAACGCAAGGAATTAACTGGGAATCAATTTAAGAAAGTTTGTAAGGAATATTACCTAGCGTATATGCGCGTTCGTGAATGGTGGGATATTCACCATCAATTAAAAGAACAGTTGCTGGAAATGAAGCTGACTTTTAATACCGAACCTGCTGATTATGAAAAAATCCATAAAGCGTTGCTAAGTGGTTTTATCAGTCACATTGGTTATTTAGATGAGGATAAAACCTATTTAGGCGCCAGAAATTCACGCTTTGAAATTTTCCCAGGTTCCGGGATTAAAAAGAAAAAGCCTAAGTGGTTATTTGCCGCAGAAATTGTTGAAACCTCCAAGGTATTCGCGCGGTGCTGTGCCAAGGTCGAGCCGCAATGGATTGAACAGCTAGCGGGCGATCAGCTGAAGCGAAGCTACAACGAGCCTTATTACGATTTACGTCGTGGTGAAGTAATGGCTAGCGAGAAGGTTACGCTCTATGGCTTGACCGTGGTCAGTGCTCGAAAAGTGCGTTACTCAATGCATCATCCTGCCTTATGCCGAGAGATTATGCTTCGACAAGGTATGGCGGTTGGAAAGTTTAAATCGACGGCACCTTTTTGGGCGCATAATCAGCGATTAATTGCTGAAATTAAAGAATTAGAAGAAAAGCAACGTCGCCAAGATCTATTGGTTGATGATGAAGATATTTTCTTTTTCTATGACCAGAATATACCGGCTGATGTTGTTGATCAGCGTGGCATTGAGAACTGGTTGAAAAAAACAGCCGATAAACAACCGAAAGCGTTGTTTATGGAAAAAGAGCAGCTACTTCGCTCCAATGCATCTATTGCCGGCGAACAACAGTTTCCTTCTTCTTTGGCGATCGGCAATCATAAATTACAGTTGAAATACTTGTTTGAGCCAGGCCGAGAACATGATGGTGTCAATGCTATCGTTCCTTTGTCTGTATTACCAGACTTACCCGCTGCGCCCTTTGAATGGTTGGTTCCGGGTTTAATTCGTGAAAAATTAATCGCCTTAATTCGTGGTTTGCCGAAACCAGTGCGTAAAAATTTCGTACCGGCACCTATGTGGGCTGATACCTTAATGGAACAACTGGATTTTCGTCAGGGAAGTTTAATTCCTGCGGTGACTTCTGCGCTATTAAGAAAAAGCGCCATTATGGTTGAGCCGGAAAACTGGAATTTTACTAACCTTGATCCACATTTGACCTTCTGCTTTAGAGTTATTGATGGCAAAGGAAAAATATTGGAAGTGGGTCGTGATTTAACCGCTTTGCAGGCGATGTTTAAAGACCAAGCCAAGCAAGCTGCCGAAGAGACCAGTAAAGATTTACCTTCGACGATGGTTAAATGGCAATGTGGTGAAGTGCCTGAGGTTCTTGATCAAGATCTGCCTGGTCAGCCGTTACGGGTTTTCCCGGCATTAATCTCTGATACTGGAGCGAAGTCGGTTTCTTTAAAGTATTTTGCAACGAAAGAAGATGCGCAGCAATCGCACAAAGAAGCGGTAATAACGCTTTGTGTTCAGCAAGCACCTGATCAAATGAAATGGCTGATTACCCGAGCAAAGGGCATTAATAAATTACAGTTGTTATTTAGTGCGTTGGGTAATGGTAGTGAATTAAATAAGCAACTAACGCGCTCATCGGTTGAGCGTTGTTTGGGAGAAACATTGCCTAGAACGCCAGCACAATATGATGCATTGCTATTAGATATAAAGCAGAATGTTTGTGATCGTGGTGAGCAGTTAATTCAACAGCTTATTGATATTCTTTTGTTGTGGCAAAAGAACCAAAAGCTTAGCCGTAAAGTTAATAATTTATTGCTGATGGAATCATTAAAAAATATTCAAGATCATCTGTCTTCATTGGTCTATCCCGGTTTCTTGTTAGAGATCCCTGAGCAATGGTTAGAGCAATATCCTCGCTATTTAAAAGCTTTAGCGGCAAGGTTGGAGCGATTGCCTAGAGAAGTTTCTCGTGACAGGGAGCGTTACCTAGATGTCGAAAACTGGCTGGAAAAATACCGGCAAGCTCTAAAAATATATACGCCAGATCAACTAGAAGAATTTCGTTGGATGTTGGAAGAGTATCGGGTGTCGTTATTTGCTCAAGAATTAAAAACCATCAAGCCGATTTCAGCACCTAGGCTACAAAAAATCTGGCAGGCAGTACATGCCCAATAAAGTCATATTGTAGTTGTGATTGTGGTTAGTTCAGTGTTTCAACCGAACCACAGCATTTATGATTTGTTGTGGTTCGGTAAAAGTTTTATATTGATAGCTTCAAAGGCGACTTTCCAGTGGAGAATGTTTTGTTAAACAAAAAAAATATCTTGATACTGAAGTGCTTGCAGTCTTTGTTTGTGGCTGTAGCAGTTTTGCCAACCAGTATTCATGCTGCACCTTTGCCACTACATAACAGCTTTCCTACCCTGCAACCTTTTTTAGGTTTGCAGCAAAAACCACTTAATCGTGATACTTTGTTAACAACGAGTCTCGAACATTCTAGTGTTAGTTTTTTTCGTCAAAATGATCGAGTGACTGCCAACTTTGACCTAGAAGTTTCTCGTTTAAATTTATCATGGCAACAACCGGTTACCGATGATTTATTACTATCGGTTGATTTGCCGGTGGTGAGTTATAGCTCGGGCGCTTTTGATAGCTTAATTAATGGCTACCATTCAGCTTTTGGTTTTCCTGAAAATGGTCGAGATCTCAGGCCAGACAACCAGTTTTTATATCAATTTGAATACCTCGGTCAGCCATTGGTGCAAGCAAATAATGGGAAGTATTATTTTGCAGATGCCCGAATTGCTGTGGATTGGTTATTTAGCGCTGACAGTCAATGGGCGCTAGGTTTAATTGCTGAAGCGCCACTGTCTAGTGGTCGCCATGGTGTGAGTAATGGCCATTGGGATTTTGCGATTTCAATGGCTTATCAGCAGCAAGATATTAAACCTAGATCTGAACTGTGGCTAGATAATCTACTAAATATCGCACAATTAACCAGTTTCCATTGGAAGGCGGGTTGGTATTTACCCGGAGATTGGAAGGGTTCACAGCAAACTCTTGCAGCCAAAAATAATTTTCAAATAGCTGCGGGTGCCAGTGTACCTCTAGATAGCAATTGGCAATTGGTGTTAGATGTTTTGGCGCAACAATCACCCTTCGAAACAACCGGCATTAGAGAGTTAGATAGCGCTTCAGTAACGGTTGCTGCAGGCATGCAATGGCAGGCGGATCAGAGCAATCTGCTATCGATTCATTTTGTTGAAGATTTAAATACCGCAGCATCGGCGGATATTGGCTTAATTGTTGGCTGGCAGAAAACTTTCTAGAGTCACATTATACCATTATCTTTTGTTGTGTTTGTTGTGTTTGTTGTGTTTGTTGTGTTTGTTGTGTTTGTTGTGTTTGTTGTGTTTGTTGTGTTTGTTGTGTTTGTTGTGTTTGTTGTGTTTGTTGTGTTTGTTGTGTTTGTTGTCAGGTGCTTAGATGGCTAATGCTAAAAGTCTAAAGGGCTTTTAACTGCGCTAGCACCATGATTAATTACGTGGGTATAAATTTGCGTTGTTTCTACTGATTTATGGCCGAGTTGTTCTTGGACGGTACGAATATCAGCGCCGCTTTCCAGTAGGTGAGTAGCAAAACTATGTCGTAGTGAGTGGCAGCTAATTTTCTTGGTGATGCCACTAGTAATTGTTGCTTTACGCAATGCTTTGCGTAGCACTGTTTCATGCAAATGGTGGCGTTTTAACTCCCCTGTCTCCCTGTCGATACACAGCCTGGTTGCAGGAAATAAATATTGCCACTTCCATTCAAACGGCGCAGGTTTATAACACAGCGCTATAACACACTAATATAACACAACGCCACCCAAAATATTATTTATACCTGCAAAAAAACATTTAATTTCTCATCTGGTTGCCATTGATTTTATAACACAACGCCACCCAAAATATTATTTATACCTGTCAAAAAACATTTGATTTCTCATTCAGTTGCCATTGATTTAATCTTTGGTAACCGTTGATTTTTGCAGGAGCGGCACTTGAAAAAGTTGTCATTTTCACATCATGCCATCACCCAGAGCGATTCTATACGATCCGAAAGAAAATCCATTTCTCCATGTAATTTCGCGTTGTGTTAGGCGAGGGTGGCTGTGTGGTGAAGATCCAACGCTACTTAAAAAGCACCGTAAAAATTACGATCATCGCCGCCAGTGGATTGTCGATAGAATTGATCGATTGAGCCAGGCGTTTGCGGTGGATATCGCAGCTTATGCTGTGATGTCGAATCACTATCACTTAGTAGTGTATATTGATGTTGAACGAGCAAAAAACTGGAATATCAAGCAGGTGCTGTTGCAATACTGCAAAGTGTTTTCGCCTCACCCTTGGGTTAAAGATTATTTAGATCCAAGCAAATACCATTTACTTACCCAAATGCAGGTTCAGTGGGTCGAAGAAACTGCCGATACAATTTACCGCGAAAGGCTTTATTCTATCAGCTGGTTTATGCGCTCAATTAACGAGCCGCTGGCACGAATGGCCAACGCGGAAGATCAATGTAAAGGTCGTTTTTGGGAGGGGCGTTTTAAGGCGCAAGCATTGCTGGATCAACAAGCGTTGCTAACCTGCATGGCTTATGTCGATCTTAACCCGCTTCGTGCAGGCATTGCGCAAACCCCAGAAGATTCTAATTACACTTCAGTTCAAGCGCGAGTGGAAACTGAATTACCTGCCAGCAATCATCGTAGAAAGAAAAGCCGAAAAACAAATGGTCAGCGTCGCTACGATTATAATTTCGCCCGATTAAAATCGTTTGTTGATAGCGAAAGTAAACCCAGTATTAATATCAAAGATAAACCTCAGTCTCTGCCATTTAAATTAAAAGATTATTTAGAATTGGTTGACGCTAGTGCTCGCATGGTACGCACAGACAAAAAATATCACATAGACAGCAGCTTGCCGACAATTTTTGAACGATTAAAAATCGAGACTGATGCACGCTGGTGGGCATCGGCCATGAGCGGTCGCAGCACCGTGATGGCCAGTGCAAGACAGTTTGCCCACGCAATGGGCAATGCGCTGAACCTCAAGCAGTTTCGTGATCGAGTCAAGCAACAAACCGAGGCTTGGCGACAGCAAATGCAAGTGCCTGGAAAACAACCACCTTCTTAATACCTAGTTGTGCTGAGTGGGTTTAAGTCAAAAACTTTAAAATAAGATGCCATTTCAATAACCAGAGTTAATCTGGTTTTCGTCGTGGCATCAATTCAATATAATTGCATTCAAAACGAAGAAGATAGTTGCAGCAATTGCGTCAAATGCCAGCTTTTTCAGTTATCCCAGTCATTATTTTTTTTGATCAAGATATAATTAAAGTCTTGGGTGGCATGCTGTTTGTGTTAATACCTAGTTGTGCTGAGTGGGTTTAAGTCAAAAACTTTAAAATAAGATGCCATTTCAATAACCAGAGTTAATCTGGTTTTCGTCGTGGCATCAATTCAATATAATTGCATTCAAAACGAAGAAGATAGTTGCCGCAATCGCGTTGAATGCCAGTTTTTTCAGTTATCCCGGTCATTAGATTTATTGATTGGGATATAGTTAAAATCGTGGGTGGCATGCTGTTTTGTCAAATGCCAGCTTTTGCAGTTATCCCAGTCATTATTTTTTTTGATCAAGATATAATTAAAGTCTTGGGTGGCATGCTGTTTCTAATTAAAGTCTTGGGTGGCATGCTGTTTCTAATTAAAGTCTTGGGTGGCATGCTGTTTTCTAAATCGTGGGCAGCATGCTGTTTTGGCATGCTGTTTTGTGATTAATACATTGGCTGGTATACGCATTGATATCAAAAGCAAAGCCATTGCTTTTTGTTCGATCCTCTAGCAGAGTAGCGGTATTTCGCGCTTCCCTCATACTTTTGAGCTCCTTGTTTCAAGTCCTCCAGGTAGTGCGGTCAGCGCAACGCATTAGTAGGTAACAATAAAAATGAGCCTTAAGCAATTAAAAAATAAGATTCTTTCCTGGGGGGTCTCCTTGGGTATTCGTCAGCAGATCCCCTTGCTTTCAAAAATATCACCTTGTTTAGAATCCTATGATGATCACAAGCTAGTGGTAAAAGTGCCGCTCAAAAAACTGACAGCTAATCCTTATAAAAGTATGTATTTTGGTGCGTTATCTATGGGCGCTGAGATGGCAGCCGGTTTGCCGGTGATGCTTTATATGCGCAAGAAAAAAATTAAGGTTTCGATGGTAATGCGTGATGTGCAGGGCGAGTTTATCAAGGCTGCCCGGGCTGATGTTCATTTTTGTTGTGCCGAAGTTGCCGCATTAAATCATTTGGTTGATCTGGCAATTGAAACAGGTAAACGCCAGCAATTAGTTGCTTTGGTTGAAGCGCGTTGTCCGAGCCTTGATTCTGAATTAGTGGCTAAGTTCGCATTTACCGTGTCAGTCAAAGCGGCCTGACTAGAATTACGTGACCAAAAGTTGCTTGATGACAAGTTGTCGCGCAGTTATGGTAATCCAATCTTCATAATCATAAGAAAAGAGAGTCTTCAGTGAGCAATGTAGTTATCAGTGGCTCTGGCCTGTTCGTTCCTGGTGAGAGTGTCTCCAATGATCAGCTCGTCGAAACCTTTAACCAGTGGGTTGCACAAGAAAACCAGTCTCGAGCCGAGGCAGCATCTGAATTGCCTGAACTATCGCCCTCTGGAAGTGAATTCATTTTCAAGGCTTCGGGTATTGAAAGCCGTTATCTGATGGATGCCAAAGGGGTGCTGAGCGTTGATAGAATGCGTCCGCAGTTTGAAAATCGTGACAATCAGCAGTTATCTATTCAGGCAGAAATGGGCGTTAAAGCGGCTCTTGAAGCGTTAGAGCAAGCGGGTCTTAAGCCTGAAGATGTTGATGCGGTGATTGTTGCTTGTTCTAATTTACAACGGGCTTACCCAGCGATTGCGATTGAAATTCAAAGCGAATTATCGATTGATGGCTATGCCTACGATATGAACGTTGCTTGTTCTTCGGCGACTTTCGGTATTCAAGCGGCTAGAGATGCAATCGCTAACGGTTCAGCGGACAGGGTGTTGGTGATTAACCCTGAAATCTGCAGTGCCCATTTGAATTTTCGCGATAGAGATTCACACTTTATTTTTGGTGATGCCTGTACTGCAGTTCTGCTTGAGTCTGAAGCTCAAGCAATTGAACGGAAAGTACCCCATTGGAAAATTCTGGATATTTCATTAAAAACCAATTTCTCGAATAATATTCGCAACAATGCTGGCTATCTAAATCCTTGTGAAGAGCCACCAAGATCCCAAAATGATCGGTTGTTTATTCAGCAAGGTCGAAAAGTTTTTAAAGATGTTGTGCCAATGGTTGCGGCAATGATCGGTGCGCAATTAGAAAAAAATAGTATTGAGAGTGAAGGGTTAAATCGGATGTGGTTGCACCAAGCAAATATCAATATGAACAATTTGATTGCCAAGAAAGTTTTGGGCCGGGAAGCCAGTAAGCAAGAAGCCCCTGTTATTTTAAATGAATTTGCCAATACCAGTTCGGCAGGTTCAGTGATTGCTTTTCATCGCCATAATAGCGATTTACCGACTGGTAGTGTTGGTCTGCTCTGTTCATTCGGTGCCGGTTATTCGGTGGGAAGTGTATTGCTAAGTCGTAGCATGTAACTTTTTTAGTACGAGTTAGATTAGTTTTGGCACTTTATTTGATTATTCATGTCCATCATTAATGCAAGTTAAGCATCAGAATAGAAAGCTGTGAGGCTGATCTATTTTTGCTATATTTGCCGGGTGAATTTTAAATGAGAGGCCAGATGAAACATCTTAAACTTGCTGCTATCGCGCTAAGCTTTTCTTTTTTGGCAGGCTGTGCAACTTCAGGGAATCCGATTGATCCTTATGAAGGTTTTAACCGATCCTCCTATGAGATAACAGATGCAGTTGATAAGGCAGTGCTTCGACCTGTTGCAGTGACTTATCAAGAATGGACGCCAAGGCCGATTAGAAACAGCTTCAGCCGATTTTTTGGCAATTTGGCCGAGCCATTAACCATCATTAATGACTTGTTGCAGTTTAAGCTGGTGCAAGGTGCTTCTGATACCGGTCGTTTTCTTGTGAACAGTACGATTGGTGTTTTGGGATTGTTTGATCCAGCGAGTGATTTTGGTTTAAACAAGCACAGCGAAGACTTTGGGCAGACTTTAGCTTATTGGGGATATGAGAATTCATCTTTTTTGTTTATTCCACTGCTTGGCCCAACCACAGTTCGAGATGGATTGGGCACAGTAGCAGGTTTCGCATTACAGACTGATCCAGTAGGGCACATCAGTGACACCGTGCCAAGAGTGTCAACTCAGGTAGTGCGTACGGTAAATCTTAGAAGCAGACTGATTGCTCAAGAAAGCTTGCTGGAAGGCGCAATTGATCCATATTTATTGTTGAGAGATGCTTGGTTACAACAGAGAGTTTTTTCAATCTACGATGGTGATGTGCCTGAAGATGATGACGAAGAAGCTTGGCTGGATGATGAGTCGGATGAAGAGTTAGAAGCACTAGGTCAGTAATTAAGTGCCCGCATGCTGATTAGGTTTCAATAACTAAGTTAAGTTGCTACCAGTAACAAGCCGGTCCATTATTGGATCGGCTTGTTGCTTTGTGGAAGGTCCATTTTTAGTGCGATTTCATAACATGATGAATCTGCTATTAGCTGGCATCGAATCACTAAGGCGTTGGTTATCAATGGCTGAACATTGATATCGGCACTGTAAACTTCAATTTCAACTTCTGAATTAACATTCAAAGCAGTTGCCGATTCAAACAATAAACCGTTAGCACTAATATTGATGCATTTTCCTTGCAGCGGTTGGTCGCTGTTGAATGGCTTTATGATGACCTTGCCTGGAATCCGCATCCGGAAAAAAGCGCGCTTTTCCTGATTTATTGTTTCATCTGACATTTAAAAGTCCTTTTTTTTATCAGTGGTGCTGGAACGATTCAGTGCTTTGTTTTAGCATCGATGACAGAAATCAGAACCAACACTGATAATTGCCTATCAGCAGTTTGGTCGCCTAGCTCAAGGATGTCCATTTTTACAAGTCGGAGTTGATATGGAGTTTGTCGAAGACTGTTGCACCCCAGCCAGAATTCTGACGATTGATGATGAAAAAGTACTTCGTGAAAGCATCGTTGCTTATTTGGAAGACAGCGGCTTTGAGATGATGGAAGCCTCTGATGGTCTGAAAGGTTTAGCGGCATTTCGCGATAACAAGCCAGACTTGGTGTTATGTGACTTGCGCATGCCGGAAATGGACGGTTTGGATGTATTGGCTGTTCTGCAAAAAGAATCACCTGAAACACCGGTGATTATGGTTTCCGGGGCAGGCATTTTATCTGATGCAGTTGAAGCTTTGCGGCTAGGTGCTTGGGATTATCTAGTTAAACCAATAGCCGATATGGCAGTGCTCGAACATGCAGTGAGAGCATCATTGCAAAAAGCTCGCCTGATTAAAGAGAATAATCTTTATAAAGCGCGCTTGGAAAAAGCCAACCGAGAATTAGAAGAAAGTCTGAAGCGGCTGGAAGAAGATCAGGAAGCAGGGCGCAAGGTTCAAATGCAATTGCTGCCAGAAAACGGCAGTTTGTGCGGCATAGACTTCACGCATAGAGTGATACCATCGCTTTATCTTAGTGGCGATTTCGTTGATTATTTCAAGTTGTCCGAGTCTCAAGTTGCCTTTTATGTGGCAGATGTTTCTGGTCATGGTGCTTCGTCTGCGTTTGTCACAGTCCATCTAAAAACACTCTTTAATGAGATGATGAAGCAACAAGATGGGGTGCTTGAACAACCTATCGAATTGCTAACACGCTTAAATAACGATGTTTTAGAGTCTCGTTTAGGCAAGTACCTCACCATGGTTTATGGTGTGATTGATACTGAAAGCAATGTTCTTAAATTAGGTTTTGCAGGGCATTTCCCGCATCCGGTTTTTTCTACCGGTGGTAAAGCAAGATACATTGAGCAGGCAGGTTTCCCGGTCGGTGTATTTGAAGGCGCGGAATACATGTCGCTGGAACTAGAATTACCTGATGCTTTCAGTTTGAATATTTTCTCTGATGGCGTTTTAGAAGTTATGCAAGAGCAGGGTTTAGCCAATAAAGAAGCTTATTTATTGGGATTAGTTGACCAAGATAATCAAACAGCCGATCAAATATGTCAAAAGCTAGGTGTGAGCGATATGGATGTGCCGCCGGATGACATTACGGTTCTGACGATTCAAAGAAAGGGGTGATAATGCATACAGGGCAAGTACTCCACACTGAGCAAAAAGGACTTTGCATCATCAAGTTCGTTGGAGAAATCAGATTTAATCTGTGCAGCGCGCTAGATATTTTAGTGCGGCAATTGTTTGAGCAACGACCATGTGAAGGTGTACTGGTCGATCTTAGAGAAGCAGATTTCCTCGATTCAACTGCTTTGGGTTTATTGGCAAAAATCACCATTGCCAGTAAAAAATATAATAAACCAGTGCCAACACTTATTTCGCCACAACCAGATATTAATCGGGTATTACAAAGTCTCGGTTTTGAAAAAGTTTTCCGAGTGCTTGAAACTACGGATATTACGCCGGAAGCTTTAAGCGATTTATATCCAATTGATGAAGACCCACAACAGATGGGCAAACGAGTTCTAGAAGCGCATCAAGCGTTAATGGAATTAAACCAGCAAAATGCTGAAGTATTTGCTGATGTGGTTGAATTACTGGAAAAAGAAACTCGATAAAAAAAAGGCTAGTAAAAACTAGCCTTTTTTTGCAAATTTGTTCGGTGTTGATATTACCAGCTGGCGAGTATCAGACTCTCCAGCTTGCGCTGATCGACTGCAAATTTTCGGATACCTTCAGCCAGTTTCTCGGTGGCCATAGGGTCTTCGTTCATCAGCCAAGTAAAGCTCGCCTGATTACTGGTATCCATTGCTTCTAATGGTGCCAGTTCACGGTTTAATTGGCTGGCAGGTTGATCTTGGCTCTGGCTCAATTCGCTGAGCAGGCCAGGGCTGATCGTCAGGCAAGTGCAGCCAGACAATGCTTCCACTTCGCCGGTGTTGCGAAAGCTTGCTGCCATCACTTCTGTAGTAAACCCTTTTTGCTGATACAGCTGCCAGATACGACTGACTGAAATCACCCCAGGATCATTTTCTGCGGTGTACTCAACATCAGTATTGGCTTTGTACCAATCGAGAATTCTGCCTACAAAGGGTGAAATCAGCGTAATGCCTCGTTCGCCACAAGCTTGTGCCTGAGCGGCATGGAAAACCAACGTCAGGTTACAGTGAATGCCTTCTTTTTCTAATTGAGCTGCGGCTTGAATGCCTTGCCAAGTGGCGGCAACTTTAATAAGAACGCGCTCAGATGACACGCCGTGGTTTTTATAGTGTTCAATTAAACGAAGACCCTGCGCGATGGTTTTTTCAGTATCAAAAGACAGTCGAGCATCGACTTCTGTTGAAATACGTCCTTCGATAATCTGAGTGATTTCAGCGCCAATGCTAGTGGCTAACCAATCTTGTGCATATTGTAATTGAGCATTTTTATCGCCGGCTTGTGCCTTGGCTTTTTCAATCGCATTTTTAATCCGCGTTTGATTTTCTGGCTTGCTAATATACGCCAGTACCAAACTTGGGTTGGTTGTTGCATCAGTTGGTTTATGTTGTTTGATCGCCTCAACATCAGCGGTGTCAGCTACAATTTTCGACTGAGTCGAAATTTGCTGTAATTTGCTCATTTAATATTATCTCCGTGATTCTGACGTTGCTTCCGGATAGAGAGGGGGAAGCACTGGCGAATTCTGTTTGCTATCGGCTCGTGTAAAGCAGCGCTTAAATATTTGTTCCGCTTGCTTACCATCCCAACTGGCATTTTCTGCGAGCGGATTAGCAGCGTAAAGAACCTGCTGCAGTCTGGCAATTTCTTTTGCCACCTCACTATCATAAGCGGCCAGTTCTGCCAGACTATTGACATTTTTAAACTGGTTTTGCTGTTTTAACCAAACTAACAATGCTTGATAAGCTTGCTGTGGTTGACCATTTCGGCAAGCCTGCAATAAATCTTTCAGATAAGCATTCGCCGAATTGATCGATAAAGAATGGCTATTTGATGCAGTTTGCATAACAGATTTGCCGATACGTTTTTTTAATCGTCGTCGATCAAACCACCAACCTAGCAGTGTTAGCGGCCACAGTAGCGCAAATACTGAAATAGTGAATTGGCGAACTTCCACCGATGGCTTGGTCGGTAATTCTGGTGCGGCAATAACTGTAGTCGCTGGATTAATAACCACCGTTTTTGCAGCTAGCCGAGCATAGTCAAGCGCCCCTGTTTGGGTGTTCCAAAAGGGAATGCTCAGCTCAGGTAATTGTAATTGCCCGGCTTTATTTGGAATTAAGGCTACTTTTAATTGCTTGCGACCGGTAAATAAATTATCACTAATAAAATTATCTAGCTGCTCTGGTTCTGGGTAAGCACGGAAATCTTCAGTTGGCTGCCAATTAATCGGCGGTAATTGCTCAGCTTTAACCCCAAATCCAATTAAATCTAATGTAGCGGTAACTGCTTGGCCCACTTGCCAATCATTTTGCTTAGGTAAATTTAATTCAAATCTTAATTCGGGAGATGCTATCCACCAATCACTTGGAAAATTATCTGGTTTTTCCACGACTTCAATTTCAAATGCTGGGCTAGATGTGCGAATCACTCTACCACGGCGTAAACGACTGCCGGTTTCAGCAGCCAATGGCAGTTCAGGAATAGTTAATATGCCCGCTTGTTCGGTAAACAATGCGTAGTTAATTTGCCTCACCCGATAGGTTTCACCTTCAATTTTGGTGTTATAGCTAGTTTGTTCACCGATTTGCTCAAGCGTGGCATTATCGACCGATAGCTCGCCATTTTGTAACCGGTTCAGATTAACCCGGCTATACACTTTAAGGGTTAAGCTAATTTGTTGTCCTGGCCAGGCCTTATCGGTTGAGCTTTCCAATGTCATAAACAGCTCACGGCTTTCGCCGGCTAATGCTGGGTCGGGCATTGCGACTCGAATTTGGCTGGGGCGGGTGGTTAAATTACCAATCGATATTGCCGGAATGGTAATAATGCCGGCTTTTTTGGGTTCCAGTGTTACTTGCCAACGAATTTGTTGCGACACCTTGCCATTAATATTACGCATTTCACTGGACTGGTTTTGCCCTAATAAATGAAAGCTGTTTTGCAGTGGCGATAAATCAGGGTTGCTACCATAAATTGCTTCACCTTCCACTCTAATAGTTAAAATTAAGCTCTCACCGAGGGTGATATTGCTCCTATCGGCAGTGGCCGATGCAACAGGGTTTGCCGCAGAGGCTTGAGCGCAAAACAATAATATACCGAATAAAAATAATAGATTAATCGATCGGCTTACCATGATTTTTCAACCTCCTGTTGTCGTGACGATTGAGATTGCTGTGATTCGCGACTCATAGCATCAACCTGAAAGCGATTTCGCCATAACAGGGCAGGGTCATTGCGTAATTGCTGTAACACTTTTTCGGTTTCCTGATCTTGCATTATTTGCTGTTGGAGCTCTGCCTGGCGCTGTTGCAGATCTTCATCGAGCTTTTCTTGCTGCTCTCTTTTCTCTGCTTGCTCTGCTTCAGACAATTGGCTTTCCTCAGCTGGATCTTGTTGGTCATCTGACTTCTGATCCTGCTCGGCTTGTTTTTGATCTTGTTCTGATTGCTGCTCAGAAGGATCATTACTGGCTTGTTGGGATTGTTCTTCTTTAGAAGAAGCATCCTTTTGATCAGACTCTGAAGATTGATCTTTTTTGGACTGATCCTGATCCGAATCTTTTTGCTCTTGGTCAGATTGCTGCTCCGAATCTTTATCTTGCTGCTGATTTTGTTGCTGTTGCTGTTCTAGTAATTTTTTAGCGAGAGCTAAGTTATCTTTCATCTCAGCATGATTAGCCGCTTGCGTTAACCCATTTTCATAACGTTCGATGGCTTTTTCATATTCACCCAGCTGCATTAAACTATTGCCTTGGTTATATAAACCTTGTGCGCTAGGATCTTTTTCAAAATTATCCAGTGCGGTTTGGTAATCACCGGCTTTATATGCCGCTGCAGCTTTCCATTGCTCGGATGAAAAATCTTGCTGGGCCTGCTGGAAATTCTGCTGCTTAAATTGCTGGTAGCCTTGCTGGTTTTTGGTTTGCCATAAATCATTCCACTCAAAAGCCGGTGCAGGGGTCGGCAGCAGAAAAATCACTGCAATACTGGCCAGCCAGCCTTTTCGAAAGCTGGGTAGCAGCAATAAAATAATCAAAGGTAATAGCCAAAAGCCGCCATCTTGCCTTTGTTTAAATGAATGCTGCTTTTCAGCTTGCCGCTGGGCATCTTGAGTTTGCAGGTTTTTCAATAGCTCGATATCTGAATCATTGGTTTGTAACTGACTGAACAAACCGCCGCCATTCGCCGCTAAATTCCGCAGCTCGGCAATATCTAGTTTGGCGACAATAATTTGTCCCTGCTGCTTGATAAAGCTGCCGCTGTTCTTGCTTGCAGAGTTACCCGCAGAATTACTTGAAGCGCTACCCGGTAGCGGAATCGGTGCGCCTTGCTCGGTACCAACGGCAATTACCGATAATCTGAAGCCGCCGGCAAGTTGCTGCGCGGCTTGTAGGTCTCTTTCAGAGCCAGCTTCGTCGGTAAATAAAACCAATTGTGCTTGAGATATTTTGGCTTGCTGTAATAGCTCGACTGCCTTAGCGATTGCCAAATCGGTACGACTGCCGCGAGCTTCTTCAGGGATTAGCTCAGGTTGCATCACTTGCAGCTGGCTAATAATGGTTTGGCTGTCTTCGGTTAGCGGCGAAACAATAAAACTATCGCCCGCATAAACAATCAGTGCTTGTTCACCGGCCAGCTGCTGCTGTAACAACTGACGAATTTTAAGCTTGGCGCTGTCAATTCGGTTCGGTTGCACGTCTCTGGCATTCATCGACAGAGATAAATCCAGTAATACCACTAATGCACTGCGATCTTGTTTAACTTCAGCTTGTTGACTGCTCCAGCTTGGGCCAGACAAGGCAATAATGGTTAGCGCTAATGCCAGCGGCAGCAGCCATGACTTTCCAAAGTAATCTGCTTGGCTGTCGGAGCGTTTTAATAAATGCGGCAATAAATGCGCATCAACACTTTTTTGCCAGCTCTTGCTTTGTAGTTGCGATTTTTTTTGCCATAGCAATAAAGCAATCAAAGGAATAAAGCTGATTAACCACCAAGGGCGCAGTAAAATTAAGCTGGTTGCAGGATCAAACATTCTGCCTCCTGCGTTCAAATAATAGGTTGAAAAATAGACTGATTAAGAAAATAGATAATGGCCAAAAATAAAGTGCTTCAACTGGATAAAACCATTGTTGATCGGCTTCAATCGGTTCTAGCTGATCAAGTAGCTGATAAATTTTTTCCAATTCTTGTGGGTTTCTGGCACGAAAGTATTGGCCGCCGGTTTGCTCGGCAATCAAGTTCAGTAAGGCTTCATCTAGATCGGCAGCCGGGTTTTGTCTGCGGCTTCCAAAGAAATCGCGAATAATGCGTTCTTCACCGCCTATGCCAATGGTATGAATTTTTAACTGGTTTTGTTTAGCTAAAGGTAGAATTTTTTCAGGCTCAATTTCACCGGCAGTATTACTACCGTCGGTTAATAATATTAATACCCGGCTTTCTGCGGGAGAATCTTTAAGGGTTTTTAAACTCAAGGCAATCGCATCGCCAATAGCGGTTTCTGGTCCCGCCAAACGAATTTGCGAGGTTTGCAAATATTGGTTGATGGTGCGGGTGTCTTGGGTTAGTGGTGCCTGCAAAAAAGCTTGGCTACCAAATAAAATCAAACCGATGCGGTCACCAACGCGCCGTTCAATAAACGGCCCCATCATGCTTTTAATCACTTGCAGTCGATCAACCGGGCGACCCGCTAGCTCCATATCTTGAGCCTGCATGCTGCCTGACAAATCAACTGCCAGCATCACATCGCGGGCATTTCTTTGCTGGGCGATCGGCTCACCAATAAACTGTGGTCGGGCAATTGCACACACCAGCGCTATCCAGCCAATGGCAAATAATAGTGAAGAAGCAATATGACGAACATTCAGCGGATGGCTGTTGTTTTGTAATAGTGTAATGCGATTAAAAAAGGGTAAGCGTAAACTGCTGCCTTGTTGCTTAATTGCAGGTAGCAGTCGCTTTAAAATCCACGGTAAGGGTAATAAAGCAAATAGCCAAGGCCAGGCGAAATTCATTTTAACCTCCTGATCCATTGACCGGTTTTTTGATAGCAGTCTGCTACATATTCAGCATTAACCGATTGTTTTGACCATAAATTCTGCTGTTGTTCAAAAATGCTGTCTAATTGCTGATCTAACAAAAACTGTTGCCATTTCTGTTGGCTATTGTCACCGACTGAAATTGAAAACTGCTGCTGGGCAATCCGGCGAATTAGCCCGCGAGTTTTAATTAATTGATCTCTTGCTGGTAAATCAACATAACCTTGCCACTCTTTATAAGCGTGAGTTTTTAAGGAGTTTTTTCTTTTCAAATAGAAATAAACCACCAACGCAATGGAAACAATAGCTGCCAGCATTAGCAGCCACCAGCCCGGCGCTAATGGCCAAAGCCCGGGTTCTATTGGTAATTGAATGTCTTTAAGGTCTTTTAGTGGGTCGGCTGCTTGATTAACCATGACGAATTCCCAGCGCATGCTTTAATGCCAGCGCGAGCTGATCGGGGCTGGATGCTTGTTCAGTACTCATTCGGATATTGGGAATACCATTGCCAGATAACATGGCCGACAAGTTCAGTTGATGTTCTTTAAACTGTTGTTGCCAAGCACTGCGCAACGCTTTGCTGTGGGTGTTGATTTGAGCAGTTTGCTGTTGATGGCTAATCCAGTACTTCCCCGGAGGCGGCGCGGTTTGCTCTAATTGATCGGAGATAACCACCGCTAGCGGGTCGCAATGTTGAGCCAATCGATTGATCTGAGTTTCCGCATTGCTATCGAGCTGATAAAAATCACTTAACATCACCACTAGGCTACCGGGGCGCAGTAGCGATTGTGCTTGCTGCAACACCTGATGAAAAGTAATCGGTTCGCTTCCGCCATGGATATTAATGTCGATGTTTGTTTGAGCGTTTGCATCTGGCTGGCTAGTCACGCTAGATTCAGCATCGGTATTACAAATTAAATCGAGTAATTTAAGCAGGCTTTTTTTACCATTGCCCGGTTTGATTTGGGTAATAGTATTTCGGTTAAATACCATGCCGCCCACTCTATCGCCATGGGCGGTTGCCGCCCAGCCGAGCAAAGAAGTAATTCTGGCTGCCAGTACCGATTTAAAACAGTTTCTGGTGCCAAAGTGCATGCTTGGATTTAAATCGACAATAAAAAGTAATTGCCGATCTTTTTCTTCTTGAAATTCTTTGCTGAATAATTTGCCTGCGCGAGCGGTAACTCGCCAGTCAATGTGGCGAATATCATCGCCAAACTGGTAAGCGCGGCTTTGCTCGTACTCCATGCCTCTGCCTTTCAAACGGCTCATATGCGCACCGCTGCGCATGCTGCTGCTGTTTCGGGACGGCGGCAGGCCAAGCCCTTTTGCGCCGGCTCTATATCCAACTAAATCTTCCAGTTGAATCTGCACGTCAGCACTTATTTTATTAGTGGCGGCTTTATCAGTGGCAGTTTTATCGCTAGCAATTTTATCAGTAGCAGGGTCAGTCATCCCTAAACCTATGCAATCTATACCGGTGATATTTGAAGATACAGGCGCATTTTATGCTTACCTGCATCGCCAACCATTTAAAGTATTTATATTTTAAAATTCGTAGAAAAAATATCGAAGTTTAAAATGTTTCGTTATTATCGCACTTATTAAAAAATGCGTTACGGCAATGCAACGCATTCAAGCAGTCGTTCAATGATTTGGTCATTAGATATGCCGGATGCTTCAGCCTTAAAGCTAGGAATCAGTCGATGGCGCAGAATTTCCGGGCAGAGCTGGCGAATATCATCGGGCGTGACAAAATCACGACCATCCAACCAAGCCACCGCACGTGCGCAGCGATCAAGCGCAATAGTAGCGCGTGGGCTGGCACCAAATTCGAGCCATTGTGCTAATTGATCGTCATAGGCTTTCGGTTGGCGAGTCGCTTCGATAATTCGCAGCAAATAGGCTTCAACTTCATCGGCCATATGCAGCTGCATTAATTCCTGTCGCGCCTGAAAGATATTGGCTTGAGATAAGGTTTCTGGCTCTGGCGTATCGGTTTTAACCACTTCATTTCTAGCCAGCGCTAATATTAGCTTTTCGGTTTCAATGTCCGGGTAGCCAACAGTCACTTTCATTAAGAATCTATCTAACTGTGCTTCCGGTAGCGGGTAGGTACCTTCTTGCTCAATTGGGTTTTGCGTCGCCATCACCAAAAATAGTTCAGGTAGTTTGTGACTTTCTCCGGCGACAGAAATTTGTTGCTCTGCCATCGCCTCTAGTAAGGCTGACTGAACTTTGGCCGGCGCTCGGTTGATTTCATCGGCTAACAACAAGTTGTGAAACATCGGCCCGGCACGAAAGCTGAATTGACCATCGTGGGGGTTAAAAATTTCGGTGCCGGTCAAGTCAGAAGGCAATAAGTCAGGAGTAAATTGAAGCCGCTGGAAATCAGCATCTAACCCTTTGGATAGTGCCACGATCGCACGGGTTTTCGCTAGGCCGGGCGCACCTTCAACCAGTAAATGACCGTCTGCTAGAAGTGCAATCAGGATACGGTTAACTAATGAAGATTGGCCAATAACCTGCTGGTTGAGCCAATGTTCGAGAACTTTAAATGCTTGGTGTTGCGACACGGTTTATCCTCCTGATGCGGCGTATCAATAGTGCTGCTGCCTGTTACTGGTTATCAGATGTGCTTGAATGGCTAATATGGTCGACAAAGCAAGGTACATAGGGTGGGCAGGCAGGGCAAGTGTTTCATAGTGATCGATTGAAATGATAGTTTTACTCAGAGTTACTAATTATCTCAATCGCAAACTGCGGCTTTCAAAATTTTTGCGATTTTTATCGATAGAGGCCTTGCTTCAATTGACTGGTTTTAAGAAGAAAATCAGATTTTATGGATGGTTTTCGACTATTGCCGAATATTGCTGTACTGGTATGGCTTGAAACTTGCTGCTTCTTGGGATGGTTCTAACGCAGATGACGTATGTTACGCCAGTGCCAACGTAGGCTTTTCAAAAAAAGTGTTGGCGAATCATCAAATTTCCAACGGCTAAAAAATCTACTTAAAATATCCATTCAAGGAGCGGGATATGCAACAGCCCAAAGCTGGAGTCACTGACCATAGTGAATTGCAATCGCTATTGGCGGTAGCTCGCGGTGATCAGCCTGCCGACCTATTAATCACAAATATTAAAGTGCTGGATTTAATCAATGGAGGTGAGTTTGCCGCCGATATCGCTATTTATAAAGATAAAATAGCCGGAATCGGTAACGATTACAGCCATACCGGTGTTGCCAGAATCATCGATGGAAAAGGGGCAACGGCAGTTCCCGGTTTTATTGATGGTCATATGCATGTTGAATCTTCAACGGTGCATCCCATGGCTTTTGAAGCGCTGACCTTAGCCAAAGGTACCACCTCGATTGTTTGTGATCCCCATGAAATTGTTAATGTGATGGGGCGCGAAGGCATTGACTGGTTTTTACGTTGCAGTGAATTAATGCAGCAAAATATGTGGGTCCATGTCAGTTCATGCGTGCCCGCTTTACCAGGTTTTGAAACCAATGGTGCGGATTTTACCTTGCCAGAAATGGCCTCGTTGCTAGATAACCCAAAAGTGACTGGCTTAGCCGAGGTAATGAATTTCCCCGGGGTGATTAATGGCGACCCGGATATGCTGGACAAGTTGCACGTGTTCAAGGGTAAAAATATTGACGGCCATTGCCCAACATTAACTGGCAATCAATTGAATGCTTATTTAGCTGCCGGTGTACAAAACTGCCATGAAACGACCACTTATGACGAAGGCATTGAGCGCCTGCGCAAAGGCATGAGTGTGATTATTCGTGAAGGCTCAGCGGCACGAAATTTAGATGCGCTCGCAAAGCTAATTACTCCGCTAAGCGTTGATAGCTGCCTGTTATGTACCGATGACCGAAATCCCTATGAAATTCGCCACGAGGGGCACATTAATTGGCTGGTGCATCGGTTAATTAATAAGCACAACATTGCACCGCACTTGGCCTATCGAGCAGCTAGTTTGTCTGCAGCAAAACACTTTGGTTTTAAACATCTTGGTTTGCTTGCACCTGGCAAGCAGGCGGATATTTTATTAGTCAACGATCTACAGCAAGTGGCGATTTCTGAAGTATTGATTGCCGGAAAAACAGTCTCTGAATTAAATCTACCGGAGCAGGTAGAACAAAAGTTTCAGCAGTCTAATCCGCCAATTCAAAATACTGTACAAAGGCAGCCGTTAATCGCAGCAGATCTCGAAATTGGCCTAACCGATGGTCATTATCATGCAATAGAAATTATTCCCAATGAACTATTAACTAAAGATTTTTTAGTCGAATGGTGTGTTGGAAAGGGACGTGTTGGAGCATTTGTTGAAGATGATATTGCACTGATCGCAGTGATTGAGCGTTATGGTCATCAATCAAAACCGGCATTAGGTTTGGTGAGAGGCTTTGGTATTCGCCATGGTGCTTTTGCCGCCAGCGTCGCCCATGATTCGCACAATTTAGTCGTCATTGGCAAATCGCCCACTGACATGGCAACCGCAGTCAATTGGTTGATTGAGCAAGGTGGTGGTTTCTGTACCGTCAATCAGCAAGGGCAAGTTTCTGCAGGGCTTGAGCTACCACTGGCAGGGCTGATGAGCCTAGAACCGGCTGAGATAGTGACTGAAAAAATCACCCAATTAAAAGCCTGTTGTAAAGATATGGGCGTAATTCCCGCTGAACCTTTTATTCAAATGGCATTTTTAGCACTGCCAGTCATCCCAGAAATAAAATTGACCGACAAGGGGCTATTTAACGCAGTTAGTTTTGAAATGATGAGTGTGAAGGTGGGGTGAGAGATAAATAAATGAGCATTGCTGATTGATATTTTTTAGGTGGCAAAGCCCTGTCAGACAAAGGTATTGGCAAGGTAGTAAACCCCTGTATTGCCATCCAATCTAGAAAACACCTTGCGACCAACGGTATCGGTAGACCAGTAGTTTTAATTACTGGCCTACCAAGAATTAATGTTTTTATCTGTAGTTGTGTTAATGAGTTAAAGCTATGGGTGGTGTCTGTTTTCGTGTCGATAACTGTCAAACCTAAGAGAAAGAATCCGTATATGTTGTTTTCAGCCAACTATAAAAATTAATTTAATTTCAACTGGTTAGGGTTGGATGATAGATGCCCTTCTGTTCAGCGGATCATAAGTGACATTTCAGTCAATTGACATATACGGAAAGGAGATATACGGTCGCCTGCAAACGGTGAAAGCGGCTTCAGGTCACGTGGCTAGCGGCCTAAAGCGGAATCCTGCTTTCATATCTATATAAACCTATACGGAAACAGAACCGTATAGGTTGCTGTTAGGCTTATTTCATAATCAGCATTTAAGCTTCAAACTTTTATAAAGGTCAACAATTGGATAAAGTCAGAATAAAGTTATTGTTTCTTGGTCACCCTAGGCATGTAATCAATAAAAATAAGTTATCATCGTTTTCATCAAAGTTTTTTGAAGTTTCATCATTGGAATCAATTGAAAACTTACCTAAAGCAAATAAAAACGATGGTTATCTAGACGTAGAATACTCCGTTGATGAAGTCTCTAACATTATTACTAAAGCAAAGAATGCTGATATCACATTCGCTATTATGAATTACCCTTATGATGATGATTTTTACCTCCACAGAATAAATGATAATGCTGTTTGTTTATCTATTGCAGGGATAGACCAGCTACTTCTAAATAACAATATTTCTATTGAAAATTTTATCCTGAAAAATATATATGAAGTAGCTGTTTTGGTTAACATTTTACCGTCTGTTTGTAGCGATGAGGCATACGATATTGTTCACGACGACACTCGTGGATGTTTATTCGATATGAACGGTGATAAATTTGATGTCATCTACAACACTGAAAAACCTCAGCTATGTAACTCGTGTAAATCATATATTAATAGCAAAAGCTTACCTGATGGATACATTTCTAAGTTAGAGAAAGAACTTAAAAAAATAAAGAAACCATTAATATCTAGAGTCGAGTTATTTATTAAAAAATACCCACTTTTTTCTGTTGGTTTTACTTTGGTAAGTTCTTTTATCATAAATATTTTAGCTAGTTTATTTCTTGAGTACTCAAAGTTAAACATTGCATTCACTGACTTGATCAAAGCTATGGTTAAATGTTTATCGGGTACATAAGCCTAATCGGGTAGCCGAGGGTCTCTAACCCTCAGCCCCCACAACACCCTGCATGCGGGTCCGCACAGGGCGTTTCACTTGGGATAGTGAAGTGTGATCCATCTTTCCCTTAACGAGAATAAGCCTTCAGCCTCTAAATATGCATTGGTTAAACCTTGCTGAATGCTCGATGTTTTCGAGCTGCGACAAGGCCCTTTGCTGCTGATGCCACAACCTACAGGAAAAATAGCGCCACCCATAAATTTATTTATGATCACGCTGCTGCCTAAAAACATTTGATTTCAAAAGTGAATCCATTCCAGATAACATCAGAAAACCACTGAAATAAGCTGGAGTGGATGCTTGTAAAAAGCCTTCCTTTTCTATTATGCCTGCACCTCGTGCGATCTTGTTTGACCCAAAGTCGAATCCATATGTGCATGCCTGTTCAAGATGCGTTAGGCGAGGGTGGTTGTGTGGTGAAGATCCTGCGATTGTGCCTGAGCTTCGAAAAAATTATGATCATCGTCGCCAGTGGATTGTTGATCGTATTGATCTGCTGACTCGGGCATTTTCGATTGATGTGGCGGCCTATGCCGTGATGAGCAATCATTATCATTTGGTGCTTTATGTTGATGTTGCGCGAGCCAATAAATGGAGTGCGCGCCAGGTGTTATTGCAATATACCAAAGTGTTCGATGCCGAGCCGTTAGTAAAAAAATACCTTAGTTCACAAAAGCGACGCCTGCTCAGCGCAGCTGAAATTCATTATGTTGAAACCAAAGCTGAAGAATATCGCAAGCGATTGTATTCAATTAGCTGGTTTATGAAATCGATTAATGAACCGCTGGCTCGGTTGGCCAATGCCGAAGACCATTGCAAGGGGCGTTTTTGGGAAGGCCGTTTTAAGGCCCAAGCGTTACTCGACGAACAAGCGCTACTGACTTGCATGGCGTATGTTGACCTCAATCCTTTGCGTGCAGGCATTGCTAAAACACCAGAAACATCAGATTACACGTCCATTCAAGCAAGAGTCGAAACCGAGTTGCCAGAAGTGGCGTCTAAATCGGGCCGTACCAAAAACAATAAAAAAGCAGCTAAAAAACGACGCCATG